>JBOHYO010000248.1:0-32006 GCA_050737935.1 Rhodanobacteraceae bacterium | reverse complement strand
AACCACAACTGGTCGTAATTCGCGCAACCGGAATCCAGGCACACCACCAGCGAAGGCGCACCGATGCGTGGCGCAAGATGATCGACGTAGTGCGGCAGGTCGTAGCTGCCCGATTCCTCGCATGCCTCGATCATCACCACACAACGCGCATGCGGCACGCCCTGTTCGTGCAGCGCCAGCAATGCCGCCAGGGATCCGAAGATCGCGTAGCCATCGTCCGCGCCACCGCGCCCGTACAACCGGTCGCCCTTCAGGACTGGCGTCCACGGCCCCAGCCCTTCGCTCCAGCCGGTCATTTCCGGCTGCTTGTCGAGATGGCCGTACAACAACACGCAATCGTCCGCGCGCGCTTCCTCGCCCAAAGCCGGTACTTCGATGAAGATGAGCGGTGTGCGCCCCTCGAGCCGGACCACTTCCAGGGTCGCGCCCGGCAGCGATTCGAGCTTCGTGCGCGCCCATTTCTCCATCAGCGCGACCGCGGCATCCATGTACCCGTGCGCCACCCAATCCCGGTCGTACATCGGGGACTTGTTGGGAATCCTGATGTATTCGACGAGCTGCGGGACCACTTCGTCGTCCCACAGCTTGCTGATGAACGATCCGACCTTGCCGCCATCCATTCGACGCGCTCCTGCAACAACATGAATCCTCAAGTCTAACAGCGACCGCGTCAGGCAATTCCCACACACGCCCGGTACACCGCCCCACGCATCCGTGCAGCGCAAGCCGGCTGTGCCCGCATGCACGCCGCGGCAAGCTGTGTCCACGCCCGCATCCCGCGGTGCGATCCATCAGGAGGATCCATCATGTTCCGCAAATCGCTTGCCGCACTCGCACTCTGCCTCGCCTTCTCCCTGCCCGCCCTCGCCGCGACGCCAGTCAACATCAACAAGGCCGACGCGCAGACCATCGCAACGTCGCTGGACGGCGTCGGGCTCGCGAAGGCCCAGGCCATCGTGTCGTACCGGTCCGCGCACGGCGCCTTCAAGAGCGTCGACGATGTGGGCAACGTCAAGGGCGTCGGCGACAAGACCCTGGCCCGCAATCGCGAGGCGATCCGCCTGAGCGGCAGCACCAAGGTCACCGCCGCGCCGGCCAAGAAGACCGCGCACCCCGCACGCAAGCATTGATCGACTGCCACGGTGGCGATGCGCCCGCGTCGCCACCGTGCGCACTACACTCGCGCGTTTTCCCTCGGCGTGAGTTGCTTCCGTGATCCTGCCCCGCTACCGCGTCGCACCTTCCCTGATTCCCGGCGCCGGCAAGGGCGTATTCCTGGACGAACCGCTCCAGCATGGACGCATCGCGATCGCGCCGGACCGGATCGACGAGACGTGGTCGTTCGCGGAAATCATGGCCGACCCGGAGCGCGCAGCACTCCTGCACACCTCGGTGCGCTGGTTCGAGGACCGCTACACGCTTTCGCCGGACTGGCCGGACGACTGCTTCGTCAACCACAGTTTCGAACCGAGCGGTCTGTGGGTGCTTGGGTTCATCTTCGCCGCACGCGACCTGGACCCGGGCGACGAATTGACGGTCGATTATCGCCACCTGCTGGCACCCGGCCAGGAAGAGAGCTTCCGCGATGCGCATACGGGCGAAGCGATCATCGGCTATCCATGGCGGGACAGCCTGCGCCTCGGCATCGATGCATTGCGGGGGCTGCTCGACTGAAGCCCGCACGCGTCGCCACTACCATCGGCGACGTGTCGATCCTGCGCGCCATCCCCCGTTCCGAACAACGCGAGGAGCCATGGGCCAACGGCGCAGGTAGCACCGTGGTGATCCTGCGCGAACCGGACGGGGCCGACTGGCGAGTCCGCGTCAGCGTCGCCAATGTGGAGGAACCGGGGCCCTTCTCCGAACTGCCGGGTACCACGCGAGTGCTGGTTCCGTTGGACGCGTCGATGGCCTTGCGCTTTCCGGACGGTCGCGAGCTGCGCGCTGACCGCTTCGGCACCTTGCGTTTCGACGGATCGCCCGCTCCCGCCGGGCAGCTCCCGGAAGGCCCGACCCGCGATTTCAACCTGATGCTGCGTGGCGATGCGCGCGGGGACGTGCTGCCGCGTACGCTGGTCGATTCGATGATCCTGCCCACGCCGCCTGGCGTGCGCTGGCTGGTGTATCTCGACAGTGGCCGCGCCCGGGTCGCCGCTGGCGCAGCCGGAAGCCTGGAACTGGAACCGCTCGACGCGGCGCTGCTGACGGCCGGCGGGGTCCCCGAGCGGATGCTCATCGAGGGTGCGGGCGAAATCGTGCTCGTGAAATTGCGGACGCCCTGAACAAATCGGTCCTGGATTTGTCAGCGGCACGCCGAGCCCGGCACCTGTCCGGATTCGGCTTCGCGGATCAAACACCCTGGATGTTGGATCCGCGTGCGGTGCACCCCTGTGCCGCGGGAACCTCAACAGACCATCGGTTCCTTGTACGCTTGACGCGCTCCACCCTGGCGGCGGACCCGAAATGCGGATGCTGGTAGTCGAAGACGATGCAGCCATTGGCGATGCGGTCTGCGGTTCGCTGGAGCGGGCGGGCCACGCAGTCGACAGGCTCTCCAACGGGAAAGCCGCGATCGCGGCGCTCCAGGAGCACGCATTCGGGCTGGTCGTGCTCGATCTCGGCCTGCCGGGACAGGACGGCAGCGAGGTCTTGCGACGGCTGCGTTCGTCCCACGACGGCGTCCCGGTTCTCGTGATCACCGCCCGCGAGGAGGTCGACCTGCGCGTGCGAACCCTGGATCTCGGCGCAGACGACTATCTGGTCAAACCCTTCAGCCTCGCCGAGTTCGGCGCACGGGTTCGCGCGCTGTTGCGCCGGGAGAGCAACCGCGGGGTGCCCACCCTGCAACTTGGCAAGCTCACGATCGACCTCGCGGGTCGCCGTGTGCTGTTGGGGAACCAGCGACTGGAGCTGACCGCGCGTGAATTCGCGCTGCTCGAGATCCTCGCGTCGCGTCGCAATCGGGTCACGCCGCGCGAGCACGTGATCGAGGCATTGTGCACCTGGAACGATGCGCTCACCGACAACGGGCTCGATATCGCCGTCCATCGCCTGCGACGCAAGCTGGCGGATAGCGACGTCAAGCTGCGCACCGTGCGCGGACTCGGCTACCTGCTGGAGGCCGACGATGGTTCGTAACCCCAGCCTGCGCCGGCGCCTGCTGATGTTCGTATCGGTGCCGCTGCTGGCGGTACTGATCTGCGGCGGCATCATCAACTACGTGATCGGGCTGCACTATGCCAACAAGGTCTACGACCGCTGGCTTCTCAACAGCGCGAATGCCATGGGCGACCTCGTCAACAGCGACGCCGGCCGCAACGAACTCAGCGAGCAGGCCCGCATCCTGTTGCAGTTCTCGGTGCACGACCGCAACATCTTCGCCGTCCGCAGCCTGCACTACGGCGTGCTGGCCGGCGATCAGGACCTGCCGCAACCCAAGCCCGGTGGGTCGAACGGCAGTCCGGTGTTCACCAATTTCTCCGACCATGGTCAGGCCATGCGCATGGCGTCGGTGTTCCTCGCAAACAAGGCCGATCCCGGCGACACCCTGGTGATCTCCACCGCCGAAACGGTGCGCAACCGCAAGGCGCTTGCGCGGGAACTCCTGTTCTCGACCGTGCCCATCGAACTCCTGTTGATCTGCGTCGCCATGGCGTTGGTATGGCTGGGCATCAACCGCGGGCTGCGCGTGCTGGACCCGCTGGCCCATGAAATCCGGATGCGCCACGCGGGTGATCTGTCGCCGCTGCGCACCATCGATGCGCCGCTGGAAGTCCAGCCCCTCGTCGCGACCATCGATGCGCTGCTCAGCCGCCTCGACCGCATGCTGCGACAGCAGCAACGCTTCATCGCCGATGCCGCACACCAGTTGCGCACGCCGCTCGCCGGGCTGCGCCTGCAGGCGGAACGCGCGCTGGCGGATCCCCGCCCGGAAACCATCCGCGAAGCCCTGACCCACGTCGAACGGCTCTCTGCCGGCACCGCGCGTGCCGCCGGCCAGCTGCTGGCGCTGGCACGCGCCCAGGCGCCGGACGAGTCACTGGGCGTCGCCGTGCCACTCGACCTTGCGAGCCTGGTACGGGACGAAGTGGTGGCACGCGTGCCGGACGCCATCGCGCGCGGCATCGATCTTGGGTACCACGGCCCCGACCGCGGCGTCAGCATCATCGGTGACGCCGTACTGCTGCGCGAAATGCTCGGCAACCTGATCGACAATGCGATGCGTTACGGGGCGCGCGGCAGTGCCGCGATCACTGTCGGGCTGGATGCAGCCGACGGCCATGGCTGCGTATTGAGCGTGGAGGACAACGGGCCGGGAGTGGCGCCGGAGTTGGTTCCGCGGCTGGGGGAGCGCTTCTTCCGCGCCATCGGCAATGGCCACGAAGGCACCGGCCTCGGTCTGGCCATCGTGCGCGAGATCGCCGAACGCCACGGCGCCGATCTTTCCTTCGCCAACCATTCCGATCCGCACGGGCTGCGCGCAGAAATCCGGTTTCCGGTGTGAAACGGGTCTGTGAAACGGGGTCAGGTTCACTTTCGGGATGACGATTCGATACACCCCTGCCATTGTCGCGCCCGAAAGTGAACCTGACCCCATCAGCGGTCGTCGCGGGTGAAGATCACGCCATCCTCGACCCGTACCGGGAAACTCGCGATCGGTTCGGTCGCGGGCGCCTGCTTCACCTCACCGGTACGCACGTCGAAGCGTGCCCCGTGGCGCGGACATTCGACCTCGAATCCACACACTTCGCCGCCCGCTAGTTCGCCGCCGTCGTGGGTGCAGGTGTCCTCGATGGCATACAGGTCGCCGTCGAGGTTGTACACCGCGATCGCGGTGTCTTCGTCCCACACGACGCGGAACTCGCCGGGCAGCAGTTCGTCCTGCGCGCACACCTTTACCCAGTCTTCCGACATCTTTCGTCTCCGTCATTCCGGCGCGGCCCGGAATGCATTACCCGATGCATTGATCGCGCGCATGGCTTGCTCCTGCAACGGCCGCAGGGACGTCGCCGTCAAGCTCACAGCTCCTTGATGAGCCACTCGAAGCGCAGGTCATCGCGCCTGGGAATCCCGAACCGCGCGTCGCCATACGGAAACGGCCGGAACTCGCCGGTGCGGCGATAGCCACGCCGCTCGTACCACGCGATCAATTCCGCGCGGCAGTCGATCACGGTCATGCGCATCGCGCGGCAATGCCAGTCGTCGCGGGCGACGCGCTCGGCTTCCGCGAGCAGCGCCCGGCCCGTGCCGCCGCCTTGCGCATCCGGGCGCACCGAGAACATCCCGAAGTAACCATCTCCCGGATGGTCGTCGAACAACCGTTCGATTACGCAGCACGCCAGCAGTTGACCGTCACGTTCGGCCAGCAGCGTTTTCACATTCGCATTGGCGATCAACTCCGCGACCTGGCGCGCATCGGTGCGTTGGCCATCCAGAAGGTCCGCCTCGGTGGTCCATCCGACGCGGCTGGCGTCGCCGCGATACGCCGACTGGGTGAGGGCGACGACCGCCTCGACATCCGCTGCCGTCGCGGCGCGAAAACACAGCGGCACGTGTACCCGCGCCGCAGGTGCAGCCGAACGGACCAGTCCCCGGCCCCCGCTCTTCATGCGAGCAGCTTCCGCACCCGGCCGATCGCATCGACCAGCACGTCGACCTCGGCCTCCGTGTTGTAGAACGCCAGCGACGCACGACAGGTCGCCGCCACGCCGTAGAACTGCATCAGCGGATGCGCACAATGGTGCCCGGAGCGCACCGCGACGCCCTCCTGGTCCAGCAGTGTGGCCAGGTCGTGCGCGTGCACGCCCTCGATCAGAAAGGAGATCACCGCCGCCTTGTGCGGCGAAGTGCCGAAGATCCGCAAGCCGGGGACTTCCTGGAGGCGTGGCGTCGCGTAGTCCAGGAGCGCGCGTTCACGCGTGGCGATGTTGTCCATGCCGATTCCGGAAAGATAGTCGATCGCTGCGCCCAGGCCAGCAAAACCCGCGGTGTTCGGCGTGCCCGCCTCGAACTTGCGCGGCGAATCGGCGAAGGTGGTGCCGTCGAACGACACCGTGCGGATCATCTCGCCGCCGCCGAAAAACGGCGGCATCGCTTCGAGCAACTCACGGCGCGCCCACAGCGCCCCGGTGCCGGTCGGACCGCACATCTTGTGGCCGGTGACGCAATAGAAATCGCAGCCGATCGATTTCACGTCGAGCAGCAGGTGCGGCGCGGCCTGGGATCCGTCGATCAGCAGTGGAACGCCGCGCTTGCGGCATTCGCGCGCGAGTTCCTTCACCGGATTGATGGTGCCGAGCACGTTCGACACGTGTACCACCCCGGCGAATTTCACTTCCGGCGTCAGCGCCTCGACGAACTTCTCGACGATCAGCTCGCCCGCCTCGTTGATCGGCGCGACCTTGAGATGCGCACCGGTGAGCTTGCATACGAGCTGCCACGGCACGATGTCGGCGTGGTGCTCCATCGCGCTGACCAGCACCGCATCACCGGGCTTCAGGCGCGGCAACAGGTAGCTGTATGCGACCAGGTTGGTCGCCATCGTGGTGCCGGACGTCAGCACGATTTCGTCGCGATGGTTGGCGCCGAGGAACGATGCAAGCTTCGTGC
The DNA here is from genome assembly GCA_050737935.1 of Rhodanobacteraceae bacterium. Classification (GTDB taxonomy): domain Bacteria; phylum Pseudomonadota; class Gammaproteobacteria; order Xanthomonadales; family Rhodanobacteraceae; genus 66-474. Next base: position 25,397 of record JBOHYO010000248.1, on the reverse strand, counting down.
GGGCGCCTTCGTACAGCGCCGTCGCTTCCTCGCTCAACTGGTGCACCGCGCGCGAGACATTCGCGTTGTGCTCGCGGTAGAAATCGTCCACCGCCTCGATGACCTGCCGCGGCTTCTGCGAAGTATTGGCACTGTCGAGGTACACCAGCGGCTTGCCGTGTACCTTGCGCGCAAGGATCGGAAAATCCTCGCGAATGCGCGCCCAGTCGGTCACTGGCGCGGCGACCGTGGCCGATTTCGCATTGACCTTCACGCCGCCACCACCGGCAACTGTTCGATCAGCAACGCTTCGCAACGCTCCCGCAGCGACGCGGGCTCGATGCCCCGCAGCGTCACCGCGCAAAACGCCTGCACCAGCATCCGCCGCGCGACGTCCAGGGGGATCCCGCGCGAGCGAAGATAAAACAACACGTTTTCGTCCAGTTGGCCGACGGTCGCGCCGTGGTTGGCCTTCACCTCGTCGGCGTAGATTTCCAGCGCCGGCCGCGTATCGATCTCCGCGGACGGCGAAAGCAGCAGGTTCTTGTTGTAGAAGCTGCCGTCCGCGCCATCGGCGCCCGGCATCACGAGGATCCTGCCGTGCACCACGCCACGGGCGCGATCATCGGCCACGCCGCGCCACAGCGAATCGCTCGTGGTGTCGCGGCCGCGGTGCGTCACCAGCACCTCGGTATCGGCGTGCTGGCGGTCGTGGAGCACGAAGGCGCCGCGGCTGGCGAATCGTGCGCGGGCTCCCGCGAGGTCGATCCGAAGTTCGTGGCGTGCGAGCTTCCCACCCAGCTCCAGGGCGTGGAAATCGAGCGCCGCGTCCTCGTGCAGCACGACATCGCTGCGACGCAACAGCGTCGCATCGGCGGACGCGGACTGGATGCTCACCCAGTCGAGATGCGCCTGCTCGTGCAACGTGACCTTGCGAGCCAGGTTGGCGAGGTGGCCGGCCGCCGCCTCGCCCACGTGGTGTTCGACGATCCCGAGGCTGGCCCCTTCGCCAAGTTCGATGAGGCTTCGCAAGTGCCATGCCATCGTGCCCCGCGCCGCCACGCCCAAGTGCACGACATGCAGCGGTTCGGCCACCCGTACGCCGGGTGCAACCCGCAGGATCACGCCGTCAGCGGCCAGTCCACGGTTCAATAGCGTGAAGCCATCGTCCTCGTCGTCGCTGCGCGCACCCAGCAGGAAGCGCAGCGGTTCGGGATGCTCGCGCAGCGCCGAGGCCAGTGACTCCAGCACCACGCCCTTCGGCAATGCATCCAGCTTCGACAGATCCGGGCGGAACGCACCATTGACGAACACCGCGCGTGCGTCCGCTTCCGCCGGCAACAGCGCATCATCCACGGGACGGCTCGCCGCCTCGTCGCCACCCGCCGCGTACTGGCGCTGGGCCAAGGCACGCAGGGTGGTGTACTTCCAGAGTTCGTTGCGGGCGGTCGGCAAACCGCGCTCGGCGAACGCCTGCAACGCCTCACGCCGCGCGGCATCCAGCCAGCCGAGTCCGCTGCCGGGCAGCCGCAGGGTGGCCGCGGCGGCCTGCATCGATTCGGCGAATGGCGTCAGCGTCGAACTCACGCCTGTGCCCCGGCCGGCATGCGTTCGCGCACCCACGCATACCCGTGGGCCTCGAGTTCCTGCGCGAGCCGCGCGTCGCCACTCTCGACGATGCGTCCGCCGTCGAGCACGTGCACGAAATGCGGCACGATGAAATCCAGCAGCCGCTGGTAATGGGTGATCACGAGAAAGGCGCGCTCCGGGGAACGCAGCGCATTGACGCCTTCTGCGACCTGCTTCAAGGCGTCGATATCGAGACCGGAATCGGTTTCATCGAGGATCGCAAGGCGCGGCTCGAGCAGCGCCATCTGGAACACCTCATTGCGCTTTTTCTCGCCGCCGCTGAAACCCTCGTTGACCGCCCGGTTCAGCAGATCGGGTGTCATGCCCATGTCCTTGACCTTGCCGCGCACCAGCTTCAGGAACTGCATCGAATCCAGTTCCTCTTCGCCACGCGACTTGCGCTGCGCATTCAGCGCCGCGCGCAGGAAATAGGTGTTGTTGACGCCGGGAATTTCGACCGGGTACTGGAACGCAAGGAACATCCCGGCCGCCGCGCGCTCCTCCGGCTGCATGTCGAGCAGGTTCCTTCCGTCGAAGGTCACGGTGCCTTCGGTCACTTCGTAACCCGGCCGGCCCGACAAGACGTTGCCGAGCGTGGACTTGCCCGCCCCGTTGGGACCCATCAGCGCATGCACTTCGCCGGCGTTCACTTCCAGCGAAACACCTTTCAGGATTTCCTTGCCGGCGACGCGAGCGTGGAGGTTTTCAATTTTCAGCATTTCAAATCCTGTTTTCTTGCGAGCAACCATCCCTGGCGCGTGGCGCCGGTGCGGCCATCCTTGGCCGCCCGTTCGAAGCAGCGCGTGATGCCACAGGCATCACGCAAGCGCCGCTTCTCACCCTCATCTGCCCTTCGGGCCCCTTCTCCCGAAGGGAGAAGGGGGAAAAACTATCCGATCGCCCCTTCCAGACTCACTTCCAGCAGCTTCTTGGCTTCCACCGCGAACTCCATCGGCAATTCGCGGAACACCTGCTTGCAGAAGCCATCCACGATCATCGAGACCGCGTCTTCCTCGCCGATGCCGCGCGAACGGCAATAAAACAACTGGTCGTCGGAGATCTTCGAAGTGCTGGCCTCATGCTCGACGATCGCGGTGGGATTCTTCACCTCCACGTAGGGATACGTGTGCGAACCGCACTTCTTGCCGATCAGGATCGAATCGCAACGGGTGTGGTTGCGGGCATTGATGGCGCCCTTCTCCACCTTCACCAGCCCGCGGTAGCTGTTTTGGCTGCGGCCGGCACTGATGCCCTTGGACACGATCTTGGACTTGGTGTCGCGACCGATGTGGATCATCTTGGTGCCGGTGTCGGCTTGCTGGTAGTGGTGCGTCAGCGCCACCGAATGGAACTCCCCCACCGAGCGGTCGCCGCGCAGCACGCAGCTCGGGTATTTCCAGGTGATCGCCGAACCCGTTTCGACCTGGGTCCAGGTGATGCGTGAGTCGTCGCCGCGGCACTCGCCGCGTTTGGTGACGAAGTTGTAGATGCCGCCCTTGCCGTTCTCGTCGCCCGGATACCAGTTCTGCACCGTCGAATACTTGATGCTGGCGCGCTCCAGCGCCACCAGTTCCACCACCGCCGCGTGCAACTGGTTCTCGTCGCGCATCGGCGCCGTGCAGCCTTCGAGGTAGGACACCACCGAATCCTCTTCGGCGATGATGAGCGTGCGCTCGAATTGCCCGGTGTGGCCGGCGTTGATCCGGAAATACGTCGACAGTTCCATTGGGCAGCGCACGCCCTTCGGGATGAACACGAACGAGCCGTCCGAGAACACCGCCGAGTTCAGCGCCGCGAAATAGTTGTCGCCCTGCGGCACCACCGAACCCAGGTACTGGCGAACCAGGTCGCCGTGCTCGCGGATCGCTTCGCTCATCGAGCAGAAGATCACGCCGACCTTGGCGAGTTGGTCGCGCGCGGTGTTCGCGACCGACACCGAATCGAACACCGCGTCCACGGCCACGCCGGCGAGTTTGGCGCGCTCGTGCAGCGGCACGCCGAGCTTGTCGTACGCTTCCAGCAGTTTCGGGTCGACTTCGTCCAGCGACTTCGGCTTGTTCTTGGGCGCCGAGTAGTAGCTGATCGCCTGGAAGTCGATCGGCGTGAGCTTCACGTGCGCCCAGTTCGGCTGTCGCATCGTCAACCAGTGGCGATAGGCCGACAGCCGCCATTCGGTCATCCAATCCGGCTCTTCCTTGATCGCCGAAAGCGCGCGGATCGTATCCTCATCCAGCCCCGGCGGCAGGCTCAAGGATTCGATGTCGGTTATGAAACCCGCGTCGTAGCGACGCGACAATGCGGCCTGGACTTCGCTGGGTTGGGTTGCCATGGTGCCCTCCCTCATGCCGCGCGCGAGCCGTGCGTGCGCGCCGGCTGTCGTTGCGCCATGTCGGCAAGGCTTACCGCGCGCAGCGCGTCATCGATCGCGGCGCCTACCCCCTGCCAGCCGCGCGACACGGTGCAATAGGACTGGCGCTCGCAACCCGTGCGCCCGATGCGACAGGCGGTCAAGCCGATCGGGCCGTCCAGCGCCTCGACGATTTCGGCCAGCGAGATGTCCTTGGCCGCACGCGCCAACCGGTAGCCGCCGGCCGCGCCGCGAAACGATTCCACGAGACCCGCCCGGGCGAGCCGCTTCAACAGCTTGCTCGCGGTCGGCAATTCGAGGCGGGTTTGCTCCGCCACCGCCGCCGCGGGCAGCACCTCGGCCGGATGGCTGGCCAGGGAAGCCATCACTGCGGACGCGTAATCTGCAAGTCGGCTGACACGGATCATTCGGAAGACGGACCTGTCAATACGTACCAATATGGTACTGATTGCAGGGTTTCATCGCAAGGACGACTTCGATGATCGCGACGCCATCTTCACGGCCTGCCGGCGCCGAGAAAAGAAAACGGGCGCACGCGGCGCCCGTTTCTGGATCGACCACGCGTTACGATCAGGTTTCGGCAACCACGTGCACCTTGACCGGTGCCTTGACGTCCGCGTGCAGCGAGATTTCCACCTCGTAATCCCCGGTGTTGCGGATCGCGCCTTCCGGCATCACCACTTCGCTCTTCTCCAGCGCCAGGCCTTGCGTACTGAAGGCTTCGGCGATTTCGCGCGGGCCGACCGAGCCGAACAACTTGCCTTCGGGGCTGGCGTTGGCGCTGATGGTCGTCTCGGCATTCTCGAAGCTGGCAGCACGCGCTTGCGCGTCGGTCAGCAGCGTGTTGGCCTTGGCCTCGTACTCGGAGCGCTTCTGCTCGAAGGCTTCGAGATTGGCCTTGTTGGCCGGCGCGGCCTTGCCTTGCGGCACCAGATAGTTGCGGCCGAAGCCGGGCTTGACCTTGACCTTGTCGCCGAGCGCGCCGAGGTTTTTCACCTTTTCCAGCAGGATGACTTCCATGGGGTTCTCCGATTCCTCAAACAAAGTGGCTGTCGCTGTACGGCAACAATGCCAGGAATCGCGCCCGCTGCACCGCGGTGGACAACTGGCGCTGGTAGCGCGCCTTGGTGCCCGTGATGCGGCTGGGGACGATCTTGCCGGTCTCCGTTACGTACTGCTTGAGGGTCGCGAGATCCTTGTAGTCGATGTGCTCCACGCCCTCGGCGGTGAAGCGGCAGAACTTGCGACGGCGAAAAAACTTGGACATGTTGGGAGCTCCAGTCTTCTTCCTGGTCTGGCGGCGCATCAGGCGGCTTCACTGCGATCGTTTCGATCGCTGCGCTCATTGCGGTCACCACGATCACTCCGATCGTTGCGGTCATCGTCATCGTCGTCGTCGCGACGACGGGAGGGCTTGTCTTCCTTGTCCTTGGACTTCAGGATCAGGGACTGCTCGGTTTCCGCGCAATGCCACTGCATGATCAGGTGCCGCAGCACCGCATCGTTGAAACGGAAGCCCGACTTCAGCTCGTCGATCGCCTTCGGCCCGCACTCGATGTTGAGCAGCGCGTAATGGGCCTTGGCCAGATGCTGGATGGGATAGGCGAGCGGGCGACGGCCCCAGTCCTCGACGCGATGCACCTTGCCGCCTTCACCCTCGACGAGGGCCTTGTAGCGGTCGAGCATGCCGGGCACCTGCTCGCTCTGGTCCGGATGGACCAGGAACACGACTTCATAATGACGCATTGTGTTTCCTCATGGGTGTCGCCAGGGCACAAGCCATGACGGGACAGCCTCCCGACCGTGGAAACCGGCGGTGAGGCGAGGGCTTGCGTTGGGTGTGAGCCGTGGACGCAAGAGGCGGAATTCTACGCGAATGGGGAGTTTGAGGCAAGAAAAACGCGGTCGGGCCCTGGACTGTCGGGCCCTGGACTGTTTGGAGTAACCGTTCGCGTTGAGCGTAAAGAGCGAAACGAATGGAGTCGAAACGCCCTTTGCCCTCGACTCCGGCCCTGCGGGACTACGCTCAGGGCCTGCCCCGGGCTCGATCCGGGGGCGAACGGATTGAAAACAACCGCTACCGACGGGGGATGGATTGCGGGCCCGCTTGCACGGGCCTCACGCGGCCCGGGGCACTGCGAAGAGCCTGAAAAGCGCGCCCCGCTACCCGTCCCCAATCCCCTGCTCTTCCACCGTGAAGCTTTCGCCACAGCCGCATTCGGCTGTGGCATTGGGGTTGTGGAACACGAAGGCGGCATTCAAGCCATCGCGCGCATAGTCGATCCGGGTGCCGTCCACGAACGGCAGGGCCTTCGCGTCCACCACCAGCTTGATCCCGTCGAGGTCGAACACCTTGTCGTCGCCGGTGACTTCCCGCGCCAGGTCGACCGTGTAGCCGAAGCCCGAACAACCAGTGCGCTTGATGCCGAAGCGCACCCCGGGCGCAGCCCGGTTCGCGGCAAGGAAATCGCGCACGCGCGCGGCGGCGGCGGGGGTCAGTTCAATGGACATGGCGGATGTCGGTTGCGCACATTGGTAAGTTATGATCGCCCGTTGACTTGTCGTCAAGCGTTCGCTTGGCTTCAACATGACACCGGCAGGGCAGGACTTCAAGCCATGGCAACCTTGAGCGTCAAACAGGCACTGACGGGCGGCGTGCCGGATGGCGAAGCCGTCGAGGTGCGCGGCTGGGTGCGCACGCGCCGCGACTCCAAGGCTGGACTGTCCTTCGTCAACGTGTCCGATGGTTCCTGCTTCGCCCCGCTGCAGGTGGTCGCGCCGGCATCGCTTCCCAACTATGCGAGCGAGGTTCAGAAACTCACCGCCGGCTGCGCGATCGTCGCACGCGGCAAGCTGGTGCCCTCGCAGGGCAAGGGCCAAGCCTTCGAACTGCAGGCTGATGCCATCGAGGTGGTCGGCTTCGTCGAAGACCCCGAGACCTACCCGATCCAGCCCAAGCAGCACTCCCCCGAATTCCTGCGCGAAGTCGCGCACCTGCGCCCACGCACCAACCTGTTCGGCGCGATCTCGCGGGTCCGCCACACGATGATGATGGCAATCCATCGGCATCTGACCGACGAGGGTTTCTTCTGGATCAACACCCCGATCATCACGACGTCCGACGCCGAGGGCGCGGGCGACATGTTCCGGGTCTCGTCGCTGGACCTTGCCAACCTGCCGCGCGACGACAAGGGCTCGATCGACTTCAAACAGGACTTCTTCGCGCGCGAGACGTTCCTCACCGTTTCCGGCCAGTTGAACGTCGAGGCCTACTGCCTTGCGCTCTCGAAGGTGTACACCTTCGGTCCGACCTTCCGCGCCGAGAATTCCAACACCCCGCGGCACCTGGCCGAGTTCTGGATGATCGAGCCGGAAATCGCGTTCGCCGACCTCGCCGACAACGCCGACTGCGCGGAAGCGTTCCTGAAGGCGATCTTCAAGGCGGTGCTGGAGGAGCGTTCGGACGACATGGCGTTCTTCGCCGAGCGGGTACAGAAAGATGCGATCACCCGGCTGGAGAAATTCATCGCCGCGCCATTCGAGCGGATCGACTACACGGACGCCATCGAAATCCTGAAGAACTCCGGGCAGAAGTTCGAGTTCCCGGTGGAATGGGGCGTGGACCTGCAGACCGAACATGAACGCTGGCTCGCGGAACAATATGTCGGCAGGCCGGTCGTAGTGATGAACTATCCCGAAAAGATCAAGGCGTTCTACATGCGCTTGAACGACGACGAAAAGACCGTCGCCGCGATGGACGTGCTGGCGCCCGGCATCGGCGAGATCATCGGCGGCTCGCAGCGCGAGGAACGGCTGGATCATCTGGACCGTCGGATGCAGCAGTTCGGCATCGATCCTGCCCATTACCAGTGGTATCGGGATCTTCGCCGTTACGGGACGGTGCCGCACTCCGGCTTCGGGCTGGGCTTCGAGCGCCTGCTGGTGTACGTGTGCGGGCTGTCCAACATCCGGGACGCGATTCCCTATCCCCGCGCACCGGGGCACGCCGAGTTCTGAACCCGGTCCGATTCGGGCACCGTGTCACGCATTCGGGCCCCGCAGGCCACCAAATCGCCAGATTTTGGCACTAGACTTTCAGGCTCTGTTCATCTGGCCCCTCGAACGCAAACATCGTTTCGCCGTGCGACGTTTCCTCCGCATCATCCTGCCCTTCCTGGCGATCGCCTCGCTCGCCGGGTGCACGCACGCCATCAAGGTCCCGCTGTTCTCGTTCGACAGCACGCCCCCGCCTTCGCGCGAGATGGCCTTGCAACGCTTGAAGGACGCGACGCCTTGTTGCCACGTCTGGACGGATCTCCCCTTCCACGATCAGCTTCCAGCGGAGCCGCGCGAGTTCACCATCGACAAGTTCAGCCCGGTCGCGGACATCGAGGGCGATCGCACGCATTTCCTCACCTTCGTGCTGCCGAAGTTCAAGAAGCCCTATCGGGTAGTGTTCCAGACCCAACCCAGCGCCAGGCACCTGGGCAACAGCTTCCTGCTGGCGCCGACGGTCACCCTCCTCAACGCCAACTATCAGCCGCTTTCCAGCACCGAAGTTTCGCTGTGCGTGTACATCAACTGGCGCCCGAGCATGTCGGGCGGCTTCGGCGCGGTGACGATCGACAACCCCAATGCCCAATACCTGGTCGTGACCACCTCGAAGCAGCAACTCGCGGCGACCACCTACTGGGCACAGTCCCCGACGAGCTTCAGCAACGTCAACGTTCCCTCGGCCTCGGCATTCGCCAGCATCAAGCCCGCGACGCCGGTCACCAGCGGCAGCTTCAATGTGCAGCACGGTCCGGAAGGCACGCTGTATCTGGGCAAGATGACGCCGGCCTACGCCAACGCGGTCGACAACGGGCTTTGCGGCAGGCCGAAGGCGGGCGCGGGGTTGTTGCCCGAACTGCGCCACGCACTGCAGAATCTCTAGAAATGTATCTGTGCGATCGTCCCTGATCGCTGTATCACCGAGCCATACGACAACCAGAGCCATTCGCGCCGCCCCGAGCGCCAGAGCGTCCTTCCATGGACTGACTTTTCACAACAGCCGCTTCGAACGCGGCGCCGAAAAAGAGCGCCATAAACCTCGCGCGCGGCCCCCGCTGGGCGCGTGGAAATCATCATTCAAGGAGCACAGCATGGATTTGGATCTGGCCGGCCGCCATGCACTGGTGTGTGGCGCCTCGCAGGGCATCGGCCGCGCCTGCGCGATGGAACTGGCGAAGCTCGGCGCCAGCGTCACCGCACTCGCCCGTCGCGCGGATGTCCTGAAGCAGCTCGTCGATGAACTGCCGCGCACGCACGCCTCGCAAACGCACGGTTTTTTGGTTGCCGACGCAGGCGATACCGAAAGCTTGCGCGCCGTCGTGGAAAAGCTTGTGGCCACACATCCCGTGCACGTCCTCGTCAACAACTCCGGCGGGCCACCGCCCGGTCCCGCGCATGGCGCGGAAGTCGAAGCATTCCTGGACGCCTACCGCAAACACCTCGTCGCCAATCACGTGCGGGCGGAAATCGTGATCCCGGGAATGCAGGCGGCGGGCTACGGCCGGATCGTCAACATCATCTCGACCTCGGTCAAGGAACCGATCGCGGGCCTCGGCGTTTCCAACACCACGCGCTGGGCGGTGGCGAGCTGGGCCAAGACGCTCGCCGGCGAACTCGCGCCGTTCGGCATCACCGTCAACAACGTGCTGCCTGGCTCGACCAGGACCCCCCGCATCGAACAGATCGTGCAAACGCGCGCGCAAAAGTCCGGAAGCAGCATCAAGGACATGCAAAGCAAGATGGAATCCGAAATTCCGATGCGACGGTTCGCCGATCCGTCCGAAATCGCCGCTGCGGTAGCCTTCCTCGCCTCGCCCGCCGCGGGTTACATCACCGGCATCAATCTCCCGGTGGATGGCGGTCGCACGCGTTCGCTGTAGCGAACCCGGGACTCGGGACTCGGGACTCGGGACTCGGGGCTCGGGACTCGGGACTCGGGACTCGGGCAGGCTAAACTGCGGGAACCCAGCATTGCCACGCGTCCATGAGTAACATCGCTCTTTCCAACCTGATCGATGGCAAGCTTGAGGCAGCCGCAAGCGGCACGTATCTGGACGTGTTCGAACCTGCAACAGGCGAGGTCTATGCGCGCTGCCCGGATTCGGACGCACGCGACGTGGAAGCCGCGGTGGCGGCAGCCGAACGCGCGGCGCCGGGGTGGGCCGCCCTGCCGGCAGCCGAACGTGCGCAGCATCTGCAGCGGCTGGCCGACGCGGTCGAAGCACGGCTCGATGATCTTGCCCGCGAGGAGTCGCGCGACTCGGGCAAGCCGGTTGCGCTTGCGCGCCGCGTGGACATTCCGCGCGCGGTCGCCAACCTGCGCTTTTTCGCCGAGGCCATCACCCAATGGTCGGGCGAATCACACGTGGATGCCCACGCGATCAATATCACGCTGCGGCAGCCGCTCGGCGTGGTCGGCTGCATCTCACCGTGGAACCTGCCGCTGTATCTGTTTACCTGGAAGATCGCGCCGGCATTGGCTGCGGGCAACACCGTGGTCGCCAAGCCCTCCGAGATCACGCCGCTCACCGCATTCCGGCTTTCGGAGCTTGCGATCGAGTGTGGCCTGCCGGCGGGGGTGCTGAACATCGTGCACGGCTCTGGCCCGAAAGTTGGCCAAGCCATCGTCGAGCATCCGAAGGTCAAGGCCGTGTCGTTCACCGGCTCCACGCGTACCGGGGCGACCATCGCCGCGGAATGCGCGAAAACGTTCAAGAAAGTGTCACTGGAGATGGGCGGCAAGAACCCGGCCGTCGTCTTCGCCGATGCTGATCTGGACGACGCGAATCTCGACACCATCGTGCGCTCGGGGTTCTCCAACCAGGGTGAAATCTGTCTTTGCGGTTCGCGGCTGCTGGTCGAACGTTCGATCTACGAGGAGTTCAAGCAGCGATATCTCGACAAGGTGAAGGCGCTGCGGGTCGGCGATCCGAGCGATGATTCCACCGATCTCGGCGCGTTGGTTTCGAAGCCACATTTCGAAAAAGTGATGTCATGCATCGCGCGCGCCCGTGACGAAGGTGGCAAAGTGCTCACTGGCGGCGAACCGGTGAACGTGCCGGGGCGCTGCGCGGGCGGCTGGTTCGTGGCGCCGACCGTGATCGAAGGACTGCCGCAGGATTGCGCGACCAACCGCGAGGAAATCTTCGGGCCCGTGGTGACGCTTATTCCGTTCGATTCCGAGGACGAAGCGGTCGCGATCGCCAACGGCACGGACTACGGCCTGGCCGCATCGGTTTGGACGCGCGATCTCGCGCGGGCGCACCGGGTGGCCGAGCGCATCGAGTTCGGGATCGTGTGGGTGAATTGCTGGATGCTGCGCGACCTGCGCACGCCGTTCGGCGGCGTCAAGCATTCCGGCATGGGTCGCGAAGGCGGCGTGGACGCATTGCGTTTTTTCACCGAGCCAAAGAACGTCTGCATCGCGCGGTAAGTCGCTCGCGATGCTCGCGGAAGTCGCGCCTGCGGCGCTGCAAAGAGTCAAGGGGAAATCCACAGCCTCGCCTGTACGCTTTTCCCTTTACCATTCCCTCTTTGCAGGCGGCGCAGCCGCCGACTTGCCGGACCCTACCATGCCCTCACCGCAAGAACTGCTTGAAAACAACCGCCGCTGGTCGGAGGCGATCCGCGCCCAGGATCCGGGGTTCTTCACCAGGCTGTCCAAACAGCAGACGCCGAAGTACCTGTGGATTGGCTGTTCGGATTCACGGGTGCCGGCCAACCAGATCCTCGGGATCGACCCGGGCGAAGTATTCGTGCACCGGAACATTTCCAATCTGGTGCTGCACTCGGACATGAACTGCCTGTCGGTGATGCAATTCGCGGTGGACGTGCTGAAGGTGGAGCACATCATGATCACCGGCCACTACGGCTGCGGCGGCGTGGCCGCGGCGCTCAAGGGCGACCGGCTCGGCTTGATCGACAACTGGCTGCGCTACATCGGCGATACGCTGGAGCGCCATCAGGCGCTGATCGATGCCGAGCCACCCGCCCGGCGCCACGACCGGCTGTGCGAGCTCAACGTGATCGAGCAGGTCGCCAACGCCTGCCACACCACCATCGTGCGCGACGCATGGGACCGTGGCCAGCAACTTACGGTGCACGGCTGGTGCTATGGCCTGTCGGATGGACGCATCCACGATCTCGGGATCGACGTGGCACGGTTCGACACGCTGGACGGCATGTACGAACAAGCGTTGGCGCATCCAGGCGCAGCGGCGACATGAATGGTACGCTGCGGCTCGAAGCTTGGAGGTTGCGTCGGCCGTAGCCTCGGGAGATCGAAATGACGCCGCGCGTGCACGCCATGATCCGCCCCCGCACGATTTGTCTCGCGATCATGCTGGTCACCTGGATCGTGCCGGCGGCGTCCGCGCAACTGCCTTCGGTGTGGCACGAGCAGCAGCTCGAAGCCATGGACAGGGCGGACGCCATCATGAAGCGCGCGCGCAGCCACAAGGACCCGCTCGCGCAATACCAGGTGCTTCGCAGTGCCTACGCGTCCGACGGAAGACCGGCGTTCCGCGCGATCTTTGGCCAATACCTGTCCTGGTACCAGAGCTTCATCGGCGACTACAAGGATGCCGAGCTCGCATTCTCGATCCAGCAGAAGCCCCAGCGCGACGACCGTCCATCGCCGCTGGCGCGGCCTGGCTGGCACCAGGTGCCGGCGCTGGAATACCTTCCGCAACTGGCGAGGAAATACCGCGTGGTGTTCCTCAACGAGGCCCACAACATCGCGATGACCCGCACCCTCACCGTGCGCCTGCTGAAGCCACTCCGCAAGGAAGGCTTCAACGTGTTCGCGGTGGAAACGCTCTACCACGCCGACATCGAGGCGCTCAACCAGCGCGGTTATCCGATTGCGTCCAGCGGGTTCTACACCCGCGAACCGATCTACGCGGAAATGGTGCGCACCGCGCTGAAGCTCGGCTACAAGGTGGTCGCCTACGAAGCCGATGCCGACCACACCGGCGATGCGCGCGAGGCGCAGCAGGCGGAAAACCTCTGGAAGATCCTGCAGGACGATCCGGACGCGAGGATCGTCGTCAATGCCGGTTATGCGCACATCCAGAAGGAGGGACGGTTCCTCGGCGCGCAATCAATGGCCGAGCACTTCATGGACGCCAGCGGCATCACACCGCTCTCGGTCGAACAGACCATCATGATCCCGCACCAGGACAACGCGATGGATCACCCGGACTACGGCCCGATCATCCAGGCGCTGCACCCCGCGCAGCCGATCGTTTTCATCGACAAGCGCGCCCAGTCCTGGTCGCTTCGCCCCGGCTACGACGCAAGCGTGATCTTCCCCGAAGAGCGTTTCGTGCACGGACGGCCGACCTGGCTGGAACTGTGGGGTGCGCGGGTGCCCTACGCGGTGAATGGCGCGGTCTGCCACAACGATTGGCCGTGCATGGTGGCCGCGCGTTACGCCGACGAAGGCGATGATGCGATTCCGGCCGATCGCATGGTGCTGGACCCCGTTTCGCTGATGACCATCGACGACATCAAGGTCACCAGCGGCAATTACAGCACGCCCATCGGCCAGCTTTACCTGCGGCCCGGCCATCGCTACCGTCTCACCATCAGCGACGACGGGGGCCAGAGGATCGGCGGTACCACGGTCGAGGTGGGAAAACCACCGGCCGGCGCTTCCGCCGCCAGCGCGCTTTCAGCGGGTCCAGCACGGGCGCCTTGCGTCGCGGCCGGGAACACTCCCGGTGCGGCTTGCCGAAACGCCCCGGCAAAACCATGAGCGATACGATCCATACGGCATCCGCGCCAGCGCCGGTCGGCGCCTATCCGCACGCGCGGCGGGTGGGTAACCTGCTTTTCCTTTCCGGCATCGGTCCCCGCGCGCCCGGCAGCGACGCGATCCCCGGCAACGTCTTCAATCCGAGCGGCACATTGGTCGACCACGACATTGCGGCGCAGACCCGGCAAGTGTTCGCGAACGTGCGCGCGGTGCTGGCGGCCTCGGGCGCGCGCTGGGAAGACCTGGTGGACGTCACCGTGTTCCTCACCGACATGGCGCGCGATTTCAAGGGCTACAACGCCATATGGGCGGAACATTTTCCCGACCCGGCGGCGGCGCCCTGCCGCACCACGGTCGGGATCCACGCGCTGCCGACGCCGATCGCGATCGAGTTGAAGAGCGTGGCGCGCGTGCGCCCGGAATAGCAACGCGGCTGCCGCCGCAGGCGATCCGGCACCGACCCGAAGATTTTCCCGATCAGCGCCCAATTTGGCCGGATCGGCACGGGCACCTCGCCCCATCATTGGATTGGAACTGGCACGGACGAGCAGGCCGAATCCAAATGCCCATCCTTGGAATCACGTCCATTGGCCTGGCCGCCGCGAGCGGGCGGAAAACCCTGGTCCGATTCGCGGTGCCGGCAGGCATCGCGGATGCTTGACGAATTAGAACGTTAGTCTACACTAACGGTTAGTGAAGACTAACCTTAAAATACGGGTGCAGGCGCTGGGTGATCCCACCCGGATGGCGATCTTCGAGCGTCTGGAGCGCGGCCCTCTCGCGGTCGGCGAAATCGCGCACGGATTGCCGGTCACCCGCTCGGCCGTGTCCCAGCACCTCAAGGTGCTCAAGGATGTTGGTCTCGTGACCAGCCAGCGCGCTGCCAATCGCCAGATTTACCGGATCGACGCAGACGGCGTGGCCGGCCTGCGCGATTACTTTGACCGGTTCTGGCAACAGTCCCTGCAGTCGTTCAAGCAAGCCGCGGAAAAATCCCTGAAGGAGAAATCCCGATGAACGTCCTCGTCGCAATCCCGTCCGTACGCCACACGGTCACCGTGGAAGCGCCCCGCGATCACGTCTTCGAGGTCTTCACGCGCGGCATCGACACGTGGTGGTTCCGCGACCACTTCATCGGCAAGGAACCGCTGAAGGAAGTGGTGATGGAACCGCGCGAAGGCGGCCGGGTGTTCGAGCGCGGCATCCATGGCGCTGAATGCGACTGGGGCCGGGTGCTGGTGTGGGAGCCGCCGTCGCGGCTGGTGGTCGCGTGGCAGATCGGAGGCGACTGGCGGTTCGACCCTGATCCGTCGCACGCCAGCGAATACGAAGCGCGCTTCATCGAGGAGGGGCCCGCGCGCACGCGCGTGGAATTCGAACACCGCC
This sequence comes from Rhodanobacteraceae bacterium, assembly GCA_050737935.1. Lineage (GTDB taxonomy): Bacteria > Pseudomonadota > Gammaproteobacteria > Xanthomonadales > Rhodanobacteraceae > 66-474. The sequence continues at coordinate 10,224 of JBOHYO010000248.1, read as the reverse complement.
GCTTCGAGCGCCACGGTGAAGCGGGCCCCAGGATCCGCGACAGCGTCGAAACCGGCTGGCCCAAGCTGCTGGCCGCCTTGGCCAATATGGCCGAGGCCGGCTGAGCGTCGTCGCGGGAAGGAATGCGTTTGGCTGCGCCCTCTGAAGGAGAGCATCCATGCTTCGCAAGCTTGTCTCCGCATTGCTGAGCTTGACCGGGCTGCTGATTGGCCTCGGGGCCTTCGGTCACAGTTTCATGGGCCGGAGGGCGCTCGACGCCGGCCTCGCGTCGCTGCCGATCGATGCGCATACCGACAAGTTGATCTACCTCGTGTGGTACTTCTGTGGCGGATGCATGCTCGTCTTCGGCATGCTGGTGATCCGGGCCGGGTGGAAAGCCGTGCGCGGCGAACGCGGCGCGCTCTTCGCGGCCAGCCTCGTCGGCATTTTCTACTTGTTGACGGGCGTCCTTTCGCTCGCGTACATGCGCGAATCGTTCTGGAGCGTATTCGTGGTGCTGGGCGGGTTGACGCTGCTGCTGTCCGGCCTGCTCGGCTTCGCTGCCCCACCCACGCGGCATGCCACGTCGCGAATGGATCAGCCCGCGGCGTAATCCAAGCAGGTGCGCAACAACGCGCGGATGACGTCCCGGACCGGCGCGGCGCGCTCGGGCTGGTATTCGAAGCTGTCCTCGTCCATGTAGGTGTGCTCGGCGAGCTCCAGTTGCACCGCCTCGATGCCGGCTTCCGGCTGGCCGTACTGGCGGGTAATGTAGCCGCCCTTGAAGCGCCCGTTCACGACGTGGCTGTAATGGCCCTCGCCGCCATCTGCGCGCGCGCTCAACACATCGGTCAAGCGCGCCTGCAGTTCCGGTGAACAACTCGCGCCATTGGCGGTTCCAAGATTGAAGTCGGGCAACTGGCCATCGAAGAACATCGGCACCCGGCCCTTGATGGAATGTCCGTCCCACAGCACCACCCGGGGGTGCTGTCCACGCATCCGGGCCAGTTCGCCCACCAGCGCTTCGTGGTAGGGCTGCCAGTACATCTCCTTGCGCAGCGCGATCTCCTTTTCACCCGGCTCGTCACCGGGCGCATAAATCGGTTCGCCCGCGAAGGTCATGGCCGGGACCAGCGCAGTTTCGGCGCGCCCCGGATACAACGCGTGGCCTTCCGGATCGCGGTTCAGGTCGGCCACGTAGCGTGACCAGCGCGGCACGATCACCGAGGCGCCGAGTTCGCGTGCGAACGCGTACAGCTGGCCGACGTGCCAGTCGGTGTCCGCCACCCTGCGGCCCGCTTCGGTCATCCGCGCGGCGACGGCCTTGGGCAGCGCCGTGCCGTCGTGCGGCAGGCTCACCAGCAGCGGCGCCATGCCCTGGTGGAGCGTGTAGTCCGGCATCCACTGGATTGTAGCGGTCCGAAAGAGCGGGGTCAGAGTGCATTTTCCGGGCGTGGATCTCGCGGCCCTCGGCACGTCGGCCGGAAAATGCACTCTGACCCCGGCTTGCGTGCGCGGGGAAAGTGCACTCTGACCCCGGCTTTGCGGCCATGTCGCGCCGCTCCCGGTGGCGCACGATTGCGCCTGGTTTGCAAAACCTTCAGGCGTTCGCCCTTAATCTTCAGCGTTCGCCATCCTGCGATCGGACCGGGAGAATCCTTGAACCAAACGGCCGCCATGGACGCGCGCCCTCGGCGTGCCGGCGCGCTGGTCGCCGCGTTGCTGCTGGCGTTGCTCATTGCCGCGCTGAACTTCGCGCTGTGGGCGGTCGCCGACCGCCCCACCAACGTGGTGCCGTGGAATGGCCATGCGGCCGGCTTCGCCTACAGCCCGTTCCAGCGCTACCAGAGCCCCCTCGCCGGCAATTTCCCGACCGACAAGGAAGTCAACGCGGACCTCGCGCTGATGGCCAGGCACACCCATCGCGTCCGTGTGTACTCGGTCCTGCAATACCCCGAGATCCCGCGCCTCGCGATGAACCACCACCTTGACCTGATGGCCGGAGCGTGGCTCGACCGGCGCGACGACAACAACCACCGGGAGATCGAGGCGTTGATCGCACAGGCGCGCCGCTGGCCTGACATCAAGCGCGTCGAAGTCGGCAACGAGGTGCTGCTGCGCACCGACATGACGCCGGAGAAGCTGATGGGCTACATCGACCGCGTGCGCGCCGCCGTCGACCAGCCGGTTTCGACCGCCGAACCCTGGCACATCTGGGAGAAGTATCCGGAACTCGCGCAGCACGTCGACTTCATCACCGTGCACCTGCTGCCCTACTGGGAGGGCGTGCCGCGCAAGGATGCGGTCGGCGACGTGCTGCTGCGCTACCAGCACCTGCAGCAACTGTTTCCCGACAAGCACATCGTGATCGGCGAGGTCGGCTGGCCATCCAATGGCGACCGCTTCGAATACGCCAAGCCCTCGACCGCCAACCAGGCGATCTTCCTGCGCGAGTGGTTCAACGTGGCGCGCGCGCGGCATATCGACTACTACATCATGGAGGCCATCGACCAGCCCTGGAAGGAAGGCCTGGGCGAAGGCCGCACCGGCGCGTACTGGGGCGTGTTCAACGCCGATCGACAACTGAAGTTTCCGCTGGCCGGCCCGGTGCTGGAGGATGCGACCTGGCCATGGAAGGCATTGGCATCCGGGCTGCTCGCGCTGCTGCCGATGATCTGGTTCGCGTGGCGGTTCGCGCGCTTCAAGCTGGCCGGACGGTTCGTGTACCTCGCGCTGATCCAGCTCGCGGCAGCGCTGATCGTGTGGTCGGTAACCGTGCCCTTCCAGTTCTACCTCGATGTGGTCGACTGGGGCATGTTGATCATCCTGTTCCCGGCGCAGTTGGCGATCCTCGCGGTGCTGCTGATCAACGGCTTCGAGTTCGTCGAGGTGCTGTGGCGCCGGAAATGGATCAGGCATTTCGGTTTGCTGACGCCCGATCCGCCGGAAGATCAACCGTTCGTCTCGATCCACCTCGCCTGCTACAACGAACCGCCGGACATGGTGGTCGCCACGCTCGATTCGCTGGCGGAACTCGAGTACCAGAACTTCGAGGTGCTGGTGATCGACAACAATACGAAGGACGAGGAAGTCTGGAAGCCGCTGGAAGACCACTGCGCGAAGCTCGGCGAGCGCTTCCGCTTCTTCCACCTGGATCCCTGGCCCGGCTTCAAGGCCGGGGCGCTCAACTACGGCCTCAAGCAGACCGATCCGCGCGCCGACATCATCGCGGTGATCGACGCCGACTACGTGGTGCGCAAGGACTGGCTGGCAGCGCTGACTGGCTACTTCCACGACCGCAACGTCGCGGTGGTCCAGTGCCCGCAGGCGCACCGCGAATTCGAAACCAATGCCTTCCGGCGCATGACGAACTGGGAGTTCGACGGCTTTTTCCGGATCGGGATGCACCACCGCAACGAGCGCAACGCGATCATCCAGCATGGCACCATGACGATGGTGCGGCGGGTGGCGCTGGAAGGCACCGGCGGTTGGTCCGAATGGACGATCTGTGAAGACGCCGAACTGGGTTTGCGATTGATGCACGCCGGCTACGACACCGTCTACGTCGACGAGCCGATGGGCAAGGGCCTCACCCCGGCCGACTTCCGCGCCTATAAGAGCCAGCGTTATCGCTGGGCGTTCGGCGCCATGCAGATCATGAAGGGCCGCTGGAACTGGCTGGTGCACAAGGGCCCGCTCACCGCCGGGCAGCGCTTCCACTTCCTGACCGGCTGGTTCTCGTGGTTCGCGGACGCCTTGCACATGGTATTCACGCTGATGGCGCTCGGCTGGACCGCCGGCATGCTGCTGGCGCCCACGATCTTCAGTCTGCCGATGCAACTGTTCCTGATCCCGGTGATGGGCTTCTTCGTCATCAAGGCGGTGTTCGGGATCGTGCTGTACCGCGCGCGGGTGCCATGCAGTTGGCGTGATACGCTGATGGCGTCGATCGCGAGCATGGGACTGTCGCACGCGATCGCGCGTGGCATATGGATGGGCCTGATCAAGCAAAAGACCGCCTTCGTGCGAACCGCCAAGAGCCGTCGCCTGGGTGGCGGCGCCGCAGGCGCATTGGGTCCCGTGCGCGAAGAACTCCTGATGTCGGTGGCGCTGATCCTCGCGATCGTCGGCATGGCGATCAATTTCGGCTCCCACTACATCGAAGGCGAATTGTGGATGGTGATCCTGGGCGCCCAGGCCATCCCCTACCTGTCCGCGTTGGTCGGCGCGCTGGTCGCGCATTACTCGCGTGAACATCCCGCCGAGCTGCCGCAGCAGCAAGCGGAATCTTCGCGGACGACGCGGGTGGACGATCCCGAGGCCATCGAAGCCCGCACCGCGGCCGGTTGATGCAGTCCTTGCGCACGCAGCGTTCATGCACTCGCCGGGCTAATTTGCGCGCAAACGGCAGATTCACGACACGGTCGTCGAAGGGCGCTCGATGCGGCGCATGAATCCGGTCCGTGCCCGCATCGGCTGCGCGCTCTTCGCGATCGCGGCGCTCGTCATCGCGCCGCTCGCGCATGCCGACACCCTGAAGGTCACGATCGGTGGCATCGACAAGCAACTCGCCGCGGCGGTCCGGGCGCACATCTCCGCAACCCAGTATGCCGGTCGCAAGGACGTGACCGAGACCCAGGCCCGTGCACTGGGCGATGACGCAACCGGCGAAGCAACCACCGCGTTGCAGCCCTACGGCTACTACAACGCGACGGCCGATGCGAACCTGACGCGCCAGGGTGATGCATGGACGCTGCACCTGCAGGTGACGCCGGGTCCTGCGACCAAGGTTGCCATGCTCGACCTCGAGGTGCCCGACGTCGCGCTGCGGCTGCCGCCCGTCCGCAAGGCCGCGCATTCGTTTCATCCACGCGTCGGCGAACAGATGAACGACGCACTCTACGAATCGTCCAAGGGCGCGATCGGCACGGCCTTGCTGGAACACGGCTGGCTCGACACCGAAATCCCGGTGCACCGCGTCGAGGTGACCCGCGCCACCAACAGCGCCGCGATCCACCTGCACTACAAGGTCGGAGAGCGCTACAAGCTGGGCGAGGTGACATTCAAGGGCTCGCAATTCAAGCCGGGGTTCCTGGAGCGCTACGTGCCGTGGCAGCCCGGCGACTGGTATTCGCAGGCGAGCCTGCTTTCCCTGCAACAGGCGCTGGCCGACGCCGACTACTTTTCCATCGTCAACGTCCAGCCGGAGGTCGACAAGGCCGAGGGCCACGTGGTTCCAGTGCAGGTCGAAGTCTCGCCTGCGAAGCGCATGGTGTATACCGCGGGCATCTTCGTCGGCACCGACACCGGGCCCGGTGTTCGTGCGGGCATCCGCCGGCGCTGGATCAACCGCAGCGGCCACACCCTGGACACCCAGGCAGTGGCCGCGCAGCGCCTGAAGACCGCGCAGGTGATCTACGGCATCCCGCGCCCCGGCCGCGACCATGCGAGCTTCAACCTCGGCATCGGCTACCGCGACGAAAACACCACGACATCCAAATCGCGCACCTTCTCGATCGCCGCCAACGCCACCCGCGACTGGCACGGCTTCGTGCGCACGCTCGGCCTGCACGCCCTGACCGGCACCTTCACGGTCGGCAACCGCGGCAAGCGGAATGTCGGCATTCCCGGCATCGAACGCGGCCAAAGCACCCTGATATATCCGGAGATCGGCCTGACCAAGAAAGTCGCCGACAACCCGCTGTTCGTGCGCCACGGCTACTCGGTCAACCTGATCGCGCGCGCCGCGCCCGGCATCGACACCCGTTTCGCACAGGTGCTCGCCGACGTCATATGGATCCATGCCCTCGGCCGCGACAACCGCCTGATCCTGCGCGGCAACGCCGGCATCACCAGTGTCCAGGATTTCAGCAAGCTGCCGCCGCAGCTGCGCTTCTTCGCAGGCGGCGACCGCTCCATCCGCGGCTACGGCTACCAGGCGATCGGCCCGCGCAACAGCTACGGCCTCGTGGTCGGCGGCGAACGCCTGCTGGTCGGCAGCGCCACCATCGAACACTACTTCACCCGCGACTGGGGCATCGCCGCGTTCGTCGATTCCGGCGATGCCTTCAACGGCACCGACTTCCACGCGCGCACCGGGGCCGGCCTCGGCCTGCGCTGGCGTTCGCCGGTGGGGATGGTGCGGGTCGATCTCGGCGTGCCGGTGAACAATCCCCATCACCACGGCGTGCAGTTGCACATCGTGATCGGACCGGACCTCTGATGACGCGCAGGCGCAAATGGCTGCTGGGGACCGGCATCGCGATACTGGTGCTCATCGTCGCGTTGTTCGCGGCGCTGGCGTGGGTGCTGTACACGCCGTCCGGACTGCGCTTCGCGCTCGACCGCGGCGTCGGGATGATGCACGGCCGGCTCGCCTACGCGAGCGCGAGCGGCACGCTCGCCGGCGAAACCACCATCGACGACTTGAACTGGCGCGACGCCGCCGGCGACACGCTGCGCATCCGGCACGCCGTGGTGGACCTGCAACCCTGGTCGCTGCTCGGCCGCAAAATCCACGTCCGCGAGGCCCGCATCGACGGCGTGGTGTTCGACATGGCGCCGGCCAAACCATCGCAGCAACCGGGCGGCTTCTCGCTCGAATCACTCAAGCCGCCGCTCACGATCGTGCTGGACGACACGCGGGTCACCGATATCGAGGTACGCCGCGCAGGCCGACCGGTGTTTGCCGCCGACAGCCTCGCCGTCGCCGGATTGTGGAGCGCCGATCAACTGAAACTGGACACCCTCGACCTGCGTGCGCCCAACGGGCACGTCGCGCTCGAGGGAACCCTTTCGCTGGCACGCGGCTACCGCGGCAGCGGCCGCGCCACCATCGACTGGACTGAAGGCGGCACGCACTACGCCGGCGTGATCACCTCGCGATCGGATGGCAAGCAGGCGCAGCTTCACGCGCAGCTTTCCTCACCCGTGCCGATAAGTCTCGATGCCGGCATCGCCCTCGCCGCGGGGCACGCATGGACGATGTCCCTGGACGTACCGCAGTTCGATGCGCGCGACCTGTCCGCCCTGCCCGCCTCGGTGAAGACGCTGGCGCTGGGCCTGCACGGCCGCGGCGACACGCGCGGCGGCAAGCTCGAGGGCAAGCTGGTCGCCAACGGCCACACCATCCTGATCGATCCCGCGCAATTCGCATACGACGGCAAGACGCTCTCCCTCGATCCGCTGCGGCTGCGTTCGCCGGCGATGCCGGGTACGGCTACGGCGACCGGCGCGGTGCACCTCGACGCGACACCGATCGCGGCCTCGCTCGATGTCGCCTGGCAAGACGTCAAGCTGCCCGCGGACCTCGTCGGGCAACCGCTGGATACCCACGGCAAGCTCCACGTGGACGGCAATACGGAGCGATTCGCGGTGCAGGGTGCGCTGGCGGTCGGACCGCAGGGACGCCTCTCCAACCTCGAAGTCGATTTGGCGGGAACGCCGCGATCGATCGACCTGCACGCGCTGAAGCTGGTGCAGAAGAACGGCGGGCTCGACGCTCACGGAACGATCGGGCTCAAGCCGCGCACATCCTGGAAGCTCGACGCAACCGCCAAACGCTTTGATCCCGGCGCGATCATCGCCGGCTGGAACGGCGCGCTGGATTTCACGCTGGCAACGGCAGGCGAACTGACGCCCGACGGTCCGCAAGGAACGGTCAAGCTGACCCAGGTCGCCGGCAATCTGCGCGGGCGGAGTATCGCCGGCACCCGCGCGGATTTGCGCATCACGCCGACCAACCTGCTCGACGGCACGTTGCTGCTGGTCGCGGGTCAAAGCCGCATCCACGCGACCGGAAAGCCGGGCAAGCGCACCGATGCCACCGTCGCGATCGACATCGCCTCGCTGGGTGACTGGCTGCCTGACGCGTCCGGGCGGCTGCAAGGACAATTCACGATCGCGGGCATCTGGCCGAAGCTTGCAGTCGCGGGAAGCCTGCACGGCAGCGGCCTGAACGAGGCCGGCGCCCGCGTGGATTCGCTGCAGCTCAGCACATCGATCCCGGACACCAGCAAGCCCGGCGGCAACCTCGATCTGGCACTGGCGGGCGTGCGTGCGTCCGGGCTGGAATTCGACAGTGTGCGGCTCACCGCCCGCGGCACCGCCGTCTCGCACCAGCTCTCACTCGACGCGAGCGGCAAGCAACTCGGCGCACGGCTCTCGCTGACGGGAAGCTGGCAGGCGAAAACGCGGCGCTGGACCGGCACGCTCAGCGATGTCGAACTCGCGCCACAAGGCTTGCCAGCGTGGCGGCAGCAGCAGCCTGCCGCGATCACCTGGCAGGGCGGCGTGGCAACGCTTTCGCAATTCTGCCTGGCCGCCGGCGGCGCCCACTTCTGCCTGTCGGGCAACCGCAGTGCCAAGGGCGCCATCGCGATCGAATACGACCTTCGCAACCTGCCGCTGCAGATGTTCGCATCACTGGCATCCGGTGCCGATCCGATGCAGGCCTCCGGCACCATCAATGGCGACGGAAAAATCACGCTCGCGGCAGACGGCACCCTCAACGGCCACGCCAGCCTGACCGCCGGCGCCGGCAGCATCGCCTACGCGTCCAGGCCCGGCCAACCGCTGATGGCGTGGAACTCGATCGAACTGTCGCTCGATGCCAGCGGCACGAGCCAGCGCATGCACCTGCACGGCGCGCTGGCCGACGGCGGACACCTCGACGGCGACGTCACCCTGAGCGGCGCCGAGCACGCGCTCGCGGGCAACGTCGATGTCAACCTGCGGAGCCTTTCGTTCCTGTCGGTGCTGACGACGGAAATCGCCAACGTGCAGGGAACCCTCAGCGGAAGGCTCACGCTCGGCGGCACGCTGGCCGCGCCGAATTTCCGGGGCGGCATCCGCACGCAAGGATTCGCCGCCGAGCTGCCGCGCGCGGGTCTCAAGCTGCACGACGGCGAATTCGCGATCACCGGCGATCCGGAGGGCCACCTCACCATCCAGGGCCGGATCACGTCGGGCCAGGGCATGCTGCACGTCGATGGCACAACCGGACTCACCGCCGGCTCGCCGCTTGCGCTCGCAATCCGTGGCGACAACGTGCTGGTTGCCGACATCCCGGCGGCGCACGTGGTCGCGTCGCCCGACCTCGAGATCGCGCGTGCCGATGGCGTATTCACGGTCACCGGCAGCATCACGATTCCGAGCGCGAGCATCGAGGTGCAAAAGCTGCCGGGCCAGGGTCCCGCCAAGGCTTCGCCCGACGTCGTGATCGTCGACGAACCGGCCAAGGCGGAAGCCGCGCCGCTCGCGATGAACGCGGACCTCGAGGTGAAGCTCGGCGACGACGTGAAGGTGGAAGGCTACGGCTTCGATGGCAAGGTGCACGGGCAACTCGCGGTGCACGTGCGCCCCGGCAGGACCGCGACCGGGCGCGGCGCGGTCCAGGTCACGGGTACCTACCAGGCCTACGGGCAGAACCTCACGATCGAAAGGGGTCGGCTGATGTTCGCCGGCACACGGCTCGACAACCCGGGCCTCGACGTGCGCGCGGTGCGCGAACTGCGCAGCCAGGACGTCACCGTCGGCCTCTCCATCCGCGGCACCGCGCAACATCCGATTCTTACCGTGTTCTCCGATCCGCCCATGGAGCAGGCCGAGGCACTGTCCTATCTCGTCACCGGACGGCCGTTGAACGCGTTGAACGGCGGCGAGACCGATGCCCTCAACGCTGCCGCGCAGGCGCTGGGCGGGCTGGCCGGCGACCGCCTCGCCAAGTCCATCGGTTCACGCCTCGGGTTCGAAGCCGGCGTCGCGAGCAGCGAAGTACTGGGCGGCTCGGCATTCACCGCGGGCAAATACCTCTCGCCGCGTCTGTTCATCAGCTACGGCGTCGGCTTGTTCACGCCCGGGCAGGTCATCACCCTGCGCTACACCTTGAACCGCTTCCTGCAATTCGAGGCCGAGAACGCCACCACCGGCAACCGCGCGAGCCTCAACTACAAGATCGAGAAATAGCCGACCGTCGCGAATCCGCATCGCACCCGGCTGCTACAGTGCAGACCCGGTTCAACAGGGGACCAGAGGCCGGATGGAAATTCCCAGCGAAAACCCGATAGCTGCCGCTGACCGGGACAGGCCTGTCATGCCGCCCAGGCGGCCGAGTGTGTGGAGCGGGCTCGGCACCGTGGCGTTGTACTTCCTGCTGCAACTGGGCCTCAGCATGCTCGCAGGCCTCGCGATCGGGTTCTGGCTCACGCTGAAGGCGGGCTTCAGAGCCGGGCTCGAGCATCGCAA
>JBOHYO010000247.1:0-4421 GCA_050737935.1 Rhodanobacteraceae bacterium | reverse complement strand
ACATTCGTTTTCCCAGCGCCAATCTCACCAGCGCCAGCCAGAGCGAGGCGTACTTCCTGATCACGGAAGACGGCCGGGAACGCCGCATCGATTTCCACGACTATGCCGAGATCTACAACCATCCCGGCTTGTACGAGCAATTGTTCTATCAGCGGCTGAAGTGCACCTCGCCGGCCAAGCTGACCGAGTTGCTGCGCGCCGCCGCCAACAAGGCCGGCGTCGATCCCACCCAACTGCGCGTGCTCGATGTCGGCGCCGGCAATGGCATGGTCGGCGAACTGCTGGTCGCGCACGGCTCGGCAAGGGTGGTCGGCATCGACAACATCGAGGAAGCCGAGCGCGCCGCGGACCGCGACCGGCCCGGCGCGTACGACGCGTACTACGTCGCCGACCTGACCAGCCTCTCGTCGGAACTCCTGGCCGAACTCAACGACTGGAACTTCGACGCGATGACCACGGTCGCCGCGCTCGGCTTCGGCGACATCCCCGTGGCGGCCTTCGCCGCGGCGTACAACCTCGTGAAAACCGATGGCTGGATCGCCTTCAACATCAAGGAAACCTTCCTCGATACCAGCGACGGCAGCGGATTTTCCCGGCTGGTCAAACGGATGATCCACGACGACTATCTGAAATTGCATCACCTCGAGCGCTACCGGCACCGACTGTCGATCGAAGGCAACATGCTGTATTACTACGCCATCGTCGGCCAGAAGAGGCGCGACATCGACGATGCCTGCCTCGCGGGACTCTGATTCGGTCTTTTCGTTGGTGGGCGTCACCCGCGCATGGGGCGAACTGCGTGCCGTCGATGATGTCAGCCTCGACTTCGACCGCGGACGCACCACCATCCTGATCGGCAGCAGCGGCTCGGGCAAATCGACCGTGCTGCGATTGCTGATCGCCCTCGAATGGCCCGACGCGGGCGAGGTAACCTTCGACGGCGAACCGTTGCAGCGCACGGGCATCCTGGAAGTTCGGCGGCGCGTAGGCTACGTGATCCAGGAGGGCGGCCTGTTCCCGCACCTCACGGTGCTCGGCAATGTGGCGCTGCTGCCGCACCACCTCGGCTGGAATCGCGCGCGGATCCGTGAACGCGCACTGGAACTGGCGGAACTCACCCATCTCAAGGAAAGCCAGTTCGGGCGCTTCCCGGCGGAACTCTCGGGCGGCCAGCGCCAGCGCGTGGCGCTCATGCGCGCCTTGATGCTCGACCCGCCGACGCTGCTGCTGGACGAACCGCTGGGCGCGCTCGATCCGCTGGTGCGCCACGGCCTGCAGGACGAACTGCGCGACATCTTCGGCGGGCTCGGCAAGACCGTGATCATGGTGACCCACGATCTCGCCGAAGCCGCGTTCTTCAGCGACCGGCTGGTGCTGATGCGGCGCGGCCGCGTGATCCAGGACGGCAGCATCGAGGATTTCCGGCGCGAACCCGCGGACGATTTCGTGAGCGAATTCCTGGCCGCGCATCGCGATCTTCCCGGTGCCGCCGCATGAAATTCGCATCGCTCCTGCTGACCGTCGCGTGCCTGCTGCTGGCATCGTCCGGCTGCGCCCGCGCCGCCGCCGCGGAACCCGAGGGCTCGCCGACCGTGGTGATCGGCTCCAAGAACTTCACCGAGTCGGTAGTGCTGGGCGAGATCGCGCGGCTCGCCGCGCGCGAGCACGGCGTCGATGCGCAGCACCGGCGCAGCCTGGGCGGCACCCGCATCCTGTGGCGCGCGTTGACCGAAGGCGACATCGACGCCTATCCCGAATACACCGGCACGATCACCCATGAACTGCTCCGTGATTTGCCGCCCGGGGCCGGCATCGCGGTGCTGCGCGCGCACCTGAAAAAGCTCGGCATCGGCATCACCGGTCCGCTCGGCTTCAACAACACCTACGCGATCGGGATGTTGAAATCCGAAGCCGGCAAGTTGCATGTCCGCGACATGTCCGATCTCGCCCGCCACCCCGATTTGAAGCTGGCGTTCTCCAACGAATTCATGAACCGGGCGGACGGCTGGCCGGGCCTCAAGAAGGCCTACCACCTGCCCCAGACCGCGCGCGGCATGGATCACGCCCTCGCCTATCGGGCCCTCGCCTCCGGCGCGGTCGATGCGATCGACCTGTACAGCACGGACGCGAACATCGACTACTACCACGTGCGGGTGTTGAAGGACGACCTTCGCTATTTCCCGCACTACGACGCGGTGTTCCTGTACCGGCTGGATCTCGCAAAGCGCGCGCCGGAATTCGTGGCCGCGCTGAAGGATCTCGCGGGCACCATCGACGCGAAGCAGATGCGCGCGATGAACAAGGCCGTGAAGATCGACGGAGAGAGCGAGACCACTGCCGCGGCAGATTTCCTCGGCGTGCAGGTTGAAAGCGGCGGCGGCAGAGGTGCGTTCTGGAACCGGATGGGCCGCTACACCCTCCAGCACCTGGCGCTGGTCGGCATCTCGCTGTCGCTGGCGATACTGCTGGCGGTGCCGCTCGGCATCTTCGCCGCACGTTACCGCCGCCTCGGCCAACTGGTGCTGGGCATGACCGGTATCCTGCAGACGGTGCCGTCACTGGCCTTGTTCGTCTTCATGATCCCGATCTTCGGAATCGGCGCGGAGCCCGCGATCGCAGCGCTGTTTCTCTACAGCCTGTTGCCGATCGTACGCAATACCCACGCGGGCCTGACCGGCATTCCGCCGTCGCTGCTGGAATCGGCGGCCGCACTGGGGCTGCCGCCGCGGGTGCGGCTGTGGCGGATCGAACTGCCGCTGGCGCTGCGCTCGATCCTCGCCGGCGTCAAGATCGCCGCGGTCATCAACGTCGGCACCGCGACGCTCGGCGCACTGATCGGCTCGGGCGGCTACGGGCAACCCATCCTCACCGGCATCCGCCTCGACAGCGTGCCGCTGATCATGGAAGGCGCGGTCCCGGCCGCGCTGCTCGCACTGGTGATGCAAGGCGTATTCGAGTTGATCGAACGCGCCCTGACGCCACGGGGACTGCGGTTGCGCGCACAGGCATGATCGCGCTTCCGCGGCGGCCAACTGTCCGCCACGGAAGCGATCACCGCGTACTCAGACGCGTGGTTCACCGGGCGCGACGCCCGGGTAGGTTTCGCCGTACAGGATGCCCGGGTAGCGCTTCTCCGGGTAATGCGCGACGGCCAGCGTGGTGGCGGAGATGTAGAACGAGGCCAGCGCGCTCGCGAGCCCGAATGCGCCGCCGATCCGGAGCAGCACCCAGCCGCCAAAGAAGCCGTTCAGCCCGTAACACAGGAACGACACCCACAGCAGCAGCACCATGAGGGAGACGGCGCCACCCAGCTTGCCGCTTTTCCACGCCGCGAACCACAGGTAGAAGTTCACCAGCGTGACTGTCATGAGGTACCAGCCCTCGAAGCGCATGCCGCCCGCGCGTTCGAAACCGAAACCACTGGCCCAGAACAGGCCGGACCACAACAGGAAGAAAAAGCCGAGCCAGCTTTCGCGGCGCAGGAATGCGGCGATCCCGGCAATCAGCAAGCCAAGCATCGCGACCGTGAATATCCCGTGCATCGCACCGGGGGCAAGCCCGAAACCCATCGGACCGGCGATGCCGGCGGGGATGACCGAAAGCATCCATAACGCAATGCCCAGCACGCCGAAGCCGAGCGGCCAGGGGTTGGCAATGTTGCTGTTCATGAAGCACCTCCTCGCGGATGAAGACCCGCATCGAGCACTCGCGTCGTCGATGGCAGGCGGTGCAAGCGAAAAACCCGCCGCCGAACCAATGCCGCGACGGGTGCCTTCCAGGCGAATGTAATCAAGCCGCCGTCAAGGGCGCGTCAAGCCGCGCGATGCGCATTGCAGCGCGATCGCTGGCATTTTCACGCTCCCTGCAAGGCCAAGCTCCGCAAGTGCGCCTCCACCGCGAACACATGCGGATCGATGGCACCGAGTTCGCGCAGGGCTTGCGCGAGCCGCAGCACGTAATCGGCATTGCTGCCGCTGGGGCCGGCCGACCCGGCGACGTGGCGCGCGATCTCCGCCTCGTCCGCGGGACCCAGCCACGCCGCATTGTCGGCGGTGGCGATATAGACAAGGCCATCGGCGGATTCCCCACCACCGAATTCCAGCCTCGTCGCGATCCGCAGGTAGCCATTCTTCTCGCGGAAATCGAGCTGCCGAAACGTCGCGGGCGCCACGCGATAAGCCATGCCCGAGCACTCGGCCCCGGGCTCCGCGACCAGCGTCGCGACGCGGCCGGGATGCTCCGCGGTTCCACGATGATCGTGCGAACCTTGCCACAAGCGCCGGGTCCAGCCGCGGATTTTCGCGGGCCGACGTTCGAGGTACGGAAAATCGACCTTGTAGATCAATGATCCGTAGCCGAACAGCCACACGCTCTCGACGCCCCTGAAATCGTGGCGCAAAAGGTTGATGCCGGTGGTATCC
>JBOHYO010000246.1:0-4351 GCA_050737935.1 Rhodanobacteraceae bacterium | reverse complement strand
GATTAGAACTGGCGCCTTCGCAAGAAGGCGCCGTTCGACTGCGGAGCCACGGATGGCGGAGCGAACATCGCGCGCTTCGGCGCGCGATGGCCCGAAGGGCGAGCGCCAGGAAGGCGCGAGTAATCCCGCCGCCCCGACCATGGTTTTGCATTGTCCCTGCGAGCAGGTCGCGGGCATGGCCCGCTCCTACAACAGCATTCGTAAGAGCGGGCCATGCCCGCGATGCAATTCCTCGGCAATTCGGTAAGTAGGTTGGGCTTCGCGTGCGCCCAGCCAACCTGCACTGCATTGCCTCAATACAGCAGCCGCGTCCTGACGGTCCCGGGAATCGCCGCAAGTTGCTCGCGCAGCGATTCCGACTGCGCTTCGGGCGCGGAAACGTCGATGACGACGTAACCCAGGTCGCCCGCGGTCTGCAGGTACTGGGCGTTGATGTTGACGCCTCCGTGCGAGAACACTTCGTTGATGCGCGACAGTACGCCCGGCACGTTGTGGTGGATGTGCAGTAGTCGCCGGCTGCCGGCATGCTCGGGCAGGGTGACTTCGGGAAAATTCACGGCGGACACCGTCGAACCGTTGTCGCTGTAGCGCACCAGCTTCGACGCCACTTCGGTCCCGATGTTGAGCTGGGCCTCCTGGGTGCTGCCGCCCACGTGCGGGGTCAGCAACACGTTGTCGAATATGCGCAGCGGGGATTCGAACGACTCTTCGCGACTCTTGGGTTCCTTCGGAAATACGTCCACGGCCGCACCCGCGATCCGCTTCTCGCGAAGGGCGGCGGCCAGCGCCTCGATGTCAACGACGTTGCCGCGCGAGGCGTTGATCAGCAGGGCGCCCGCGCGCATCCGGGCGATCTGCGGCTCACCAATCATGTCGGCGGTGGCCGGCGTCTGTGGCACGTGCAGCGTGACGATGTCCGAGCGCGCGAGCAGATCATCCAGGTCTCGCGCCGAGCCCGCGTTGCCCAGCGCCAGCTTGGCCTCGATGTCGTGGAACAGCACGTGCATGCCCATGCCCTCGGCGAGCACGCCGACCTGGGTGCCGATATGGCCGTAGCCGACGATGCCGAGGGACTTGCCGCGCACCTCGTAGCTGCCCTCGGCCGACTTGGCCCAGCCGCCGCGGTGGCATTCGGCGTTGCGCTCGGGTATCCGTCGCATCAGCAGGATCGCTTCGGCGATCACGAGTTCCGCCACGCTGCGGGTGTTCGAGTAGGGCGCATTGAAGACCGGTACGCCGCGCCCGCGCGCGTTCGCGAGGTCGACCTGGTTGGTGCCGATGCAGAAGCAGCCGACCGCGAGCAGTCGTCGCGCGTGCGCGATCGCCTCGGCATCCAGTTGCGTGCGCGAACGCAACCCGACGATGTGCGCGTCCGCGATCACCTGCAGCAATTGCTCGCGCGGCAGCGCCTTGTCGTGCCGTTCGACCAACGTGTAGCCCGCGGCTTCGAACGCCTCCACCGCGCTCGCGTGGATGCCTTCCAGCAGCACGATCTTGATGTCGCTCTTGGGGAACGAAGTCTTCATGTGATTGGCAAACCTTGGTCGTGCCTCGTTGCCCCTTGGGTCAAGGGGGCGGCCTGACCGTGTTGAAACCTCGGTCAGGCGGGGGTTGTGGAAGAATGGGCTTGTGGAATGAAACGCGATTGGACACGCTGCCCAAGGGCTTTCCTGGAGAGTGCTAGGCTAGCGGGGTTCCCGTCGCAGATGAAATGCCGCACATGGACATGCACGAAACCAACCGCCGAGTCCTGTATCCGGAGATCGAGCCATTCGACAGCGGCACGCTGCCCGTTTCGGAGCTGCACACCCTCTACTACGAGCAGTGCGGCAATCCGCATGGCAAGCCCGTGGTGTTTTTGCATGGCGGCCCTGGTGCCGGCTGCAATGCCAAGTGCCGGCGGTTCTTCGACCCCAAGGTGTACCGCGTCGTGCTGTTCGACCAGCGTGGCTGTGGTCGTTCCACCCCGCACGCGGAACTGCGCGAGAACACGACCTGGGACCTGGTCGCCGACATCGAACGCCTGCGCGAGCACCTTCGCATTGCGGACTGGCAGGTGTTCGGCGGCTCATGGGGCTCGACGCTGGCGCTCGCCTACGCGGAGACCCACCCGGACCGCGTCACGCAACTGGTGTTGCGCGGCATCTTCATGCTGCGGCGCGCCGAACTCGAATGGTTCTACCAGCGCGGTTGCGACATGCTGTACCCGGATGCGTGGGAAAAGTATCTCGCGGCGATTCCCGAGGCCGAACACGGCGACCTGATGGGGGCGTACCACCGGCGGCTGGTCTCGGACGACCCGGCGGTGCGGCTCGCCGCCGCGCGGGCGTGGTCGGTGTGGGAAGCTTCGACGAGTTTCCTGATGCAGAATGAAAGCTATATCGCCGCCAGCGCGGGTGACGAATTCGCGCTGGCGTTCGCCGGCATCGAGAACCACTACTTCGTCAACGGCGGCTTCTTCGAATACGACGACCAGTTGCTGCGCAACGCCGGCCGCCTGCGCGAGATCCCCGCGGTGATCGTGCAGGGTCGTCACGACGTGGTGTGTCCGATGCGCAGCGCCTGGGACCTGCACCGTGCGTGGCCCGAGGCGGACCTGCGGATCGTTCCCGATGCCGGGCACTCCGCATTCGAGTCGGGCAATGTGCACGAACTGGTGGGCGCGACCGACCGCTTTCGCGACAGTTCGCGCTGAACGCGTTCGCGCGCATCAGCAAAAGACGGGTCGCGCGCATGGCGCGCTCCTACATTAGACCGCTGTAGGAGCGGCCCATGGCCGCGACCGGATCTCTGCTCGCGCGCATGGCGCATTCCTACATAAGGCCCCCTATAGGAGCGGCCCATAGCCGCGACCATGCGCCGCGCGGAAGCAGTTCAATCCTCTTCCGCCCTCGGCTTGTAGGCCTCGGTGAGTTCCTTCTGGATCTGGGCGGGCACCGGGTCGTAATGCGACAGCTCCATCGCGAAGCGGCCCTCGCCGCCGGTGATCGCGCGCAGTTCGGTCTGGTAGCCGATCACTTCGGCGAGGGGTGCCTGTGCCTTGACCACCAGCGTGCCGCCCCGCAACACGTCGGTTCCGTTGATCCGGGCGCGTTTGGACGCTAGCCCCCCGGTGACGTCACCCATGTAGCGTTCCGGCACGTTGACGTCCATGTTGACGATCGGCTCCAGCAGGATCGGGCTGGCCTTGGCCACCGCATCGAGGAATGCCTTCCTGCCGGCGGAAACGAACGCGACTTCCTTGGAATCGACGGGATGGTATTTGCCGTCGTACACCACGACGCGGATGTCCTGCATTGGATAACCCGCGATTGCGCCGTGCTCGAGCACCCGGCGCACCCCCTTCTCGATGGCAGGGATGAACTGGTTGGGGATCACGCCGCCCTTGGAATCGTCGCGGAATTCGAAACCCTCGCCGCGCGGCAGCGGCTCGACCCTCAAATACACCTCGCCGAATTGCCCCGCGCCGCCGGTCTGCTTCTTGTGCCGGTGGTGGCCCTCGGCCTTGCCGCCGATGGTTTCGCGGTAGGCGATGCGCGGCGGGTGGGTGATCACCTCGACGCCGTACTTGTCCCGCATCCGCGCCAGCGTGAGCTTCAGGTGCAGATCCGACAATCCACGCACCACGGTCTCGTTCAACTCCTTGTTGTGCTCCACGCCGAGGCACGGGTCCTCCTCGGCGAGCCTGGCCAGCGCGTTCGCGAGTTTCTGGTCCTGGCCCTTGTGCTTCGGTTCCACCGCCAGCCCGAACATCGAAAGCGGAAAGGCGAGCGGCTGCAGGTGGATCGCGTCCTCGTCGTGCGAGTCGTGCAGCACCGCGTCGAAGTGGATTTCCTCGACCTTCGCGACGCCGGCGATGTCCCCCGGGATCGCCGCATCGATTTCGATGTGGTCCTTGCCCTGCAATTTCAGGAGGTGCCCCACCTTGAACGGCTTCTTGCCGTCGTCGACGAACAGTTGCGAATCCTTTTTCACGGTACCCTGCCACACCCGGAACACCGAAAGCTTGCCCACGAACGGATCGTTGATGATCTTGAACACATCGGCGATCACATGGGCGTCCGGATCGGGTTTTGCCTCGATCGGCTTCGCGTTCTTGCCCTCGCCCTTCACGAACGGCGGAGGATTGGCCTCGCCAGGGTGCGGCAGCAGTTTGCAAACGATCTGCAACCATTCCGCGACTCCCGTGCCGGTCTCCGCGGAGGTGAAGCAGATCGGTACCAGGTGCCCTTCACGCAGGCATTGTTCGAATGCCGCGTGCAGGTCTTCGGACGACAGCGTTTCCTCGCCATCCTCGAGATAGCGGCCCATCAGCCGCTCGTTGATTTCCACGACCTGGTCGATGATCCGC
>JBOHYO010000245.1:0-11213 GCA_050737935.1 Rhodanobacteraceae bacterium | reverse complement strand
ACAAGACGGTGCTTGCCGGACTCGACGTCGGCGTCATCGGCGCGCATCCGGAGGATGGCCCCGCGGATTTTGAAGTGCGTGCCTTTTTCACGGGCGACGGCGTGCTCGAGGATCCGGTCACCGGCAGTCTCAACGCCTCGCTGGCGCAATGGCTGATCGGCAACGGCACCGCACCGCCGCGATATCGCGTGCGACAGGGAACGGCCGTCGGCCGCTCGGGAATCATCGACGTCGAGCGGGAGGGCGATCGCATCTGGGTGGGCGGTGCGTGCATCACCTGCATCGAAGGCAGCGTGCGGCTGTGACGCACGCCATCGGTCTTGCAGGGATAGGCGCTGCCGGTCTGCGCGCGTCGCAATGTGCGCGCGCCGCAATGTTAGAGTGGACCGATTGTCGACCAGACCCCTGGGATGCACAGCACGATGATGCAGCCGTATCCAATCGGTACGCAGGGACAGCCGTGGGGTGATGCCGAGAAAGCCGAATGGCGGTCGCGGCAACGCAAGCGACGCAGCTACGCCGACGACGTGCTGGGCGCGATCGAAAGACTGCGCGCGCGATTCGAAATCGAGCAGTATGGACGGCTCGATTACGAACCCGACGTGTACCCGTTGTTCGCGCTGAAAAGCCGCGGCTGGCGTGGCGACTCGCCTGTCGTGCTGGTGACTGGCGGCGTGCATGGCTATGAAACCAGTGGCGTACACGGCGCATTGCAATTTGCCGAGCGCCATGCAGCGGATTACGCGGACCGTGCCAACGTCCTGATCGTGCCTTGCGTGAGCCCGTGGGGTTACGAACGCATCCATCGCTGGAACCCGTACGCCCTGGACCCGAACCGCAACTTCCGCGCCAACAGCCCGGCGCCCGAATCGGCGGCACTGATCCGTTTCATCATGCCGTATCGCGATCGGGTGCAGATGCACATCGATCTGCACGAAACCACCGACACGGACGAATCGGAATTTCGGCCGGCACTGGCAGCACGCGACGGCGTGCCATACGAACCGGGCACGATCCCCGACGGTTTCTACCTTTGTGCGGACAGCGAGAATCCGCAGCCCGAATTCCAGCATGCGGTGATCGCTGCGGTGGCGAAGGCCACCCATATCGCGCCAGCCGACACCAAGGGCGAGATCATCGGTTCACCGATGGTGGCACCCGGCGTGATCGAGTACGCGCTGGAACGGCTTGGACTGTGCGCAGGCATCACCGCCGCGCGTTACCGGACGACCACCGAGGTCTATCCGGACAGCCCGCGCGCGACACCCGAGCAGTGCAATGCCGCGCAGGTAGCGGCCGCGTGCGCGGCGATCGATTTCGCGCTGGGGCACACAGACCGCTGATCTTCGCGTGAAGTGCGCCAGCGGCTACGGCCGAACCCAAGCGCGGGCGTGTTCAGTGCAGTCGACGCCTCGGTGAGCAAGGGGACGCCCCTGTTTTCCGGCAGATTCCGAGCCCGCCAGGTCCTTTTCGCCAATATTTTGGCGTTGCCCGGGCCTTGATCCGGGCGCACGGAGTCGTGGTGTTCCAGATAAATAATGTGTTTATATATCAAATATCTAGTGTGCATTAATGATATTTAACGCGAAGTAAACGCAGGCCCGGATTTCGGCGATTCTTGATCCAGATCAAGGCCGGCGTCAAAAAAATGGCGAAAAGTGGTGGCACAGAAATTAACAAAGAGTAAACTAGGGCTGCCGGGATTCGATCTGTGGGGATTTACGCAAGGAACTAGATCAAGAATGTCAGGCGGTTACACGACTCTTCGCAGGGTGTTTTTGGAGGGACGTAAACCGCCATACGCGACGGTATCTTGAAAAATGGGAGATCGGTCACGGCAGGGAGGTGCGGCAGGGTTTCAGCCAAGCCTTCGTTCGCTCCAACAAACGCAATGTACTTCGAAGAACTCGACTGACCCGAGGAGAACATCATGAATGTGCGGTTTGAACGTAGTGGTCCCCTGACCGAGCTGGGCAGCTATCCGGATTGGGCCCAAGACCTGGTCGGAAGGTGCGACGTAGTCAAGAAGACCGTCGTCGATCACGAACTGTGGGATGTGATGCGTGACAGCGAACCCAACCATCATTGCACCGCCAACTTCATGGTGGGCATTTGGCCGGTGATCGAACGCTTCCCGGGATACATGGCGCACAGCTTGCTGAAAACGAGCTATGGCCGGAGCGTGGGCGACGATCTCGCGAGACGCTGGCTGGTGCGCAACATCCGCGTCGAGCAGAACCACGCCGAGTACTGGTTGACGTGGGCGGAAGGGGCTGGCGTGCCGCGCAAGCGGGTGTTGAGCGGTGTGGTGCCGCACGGCACCCAGGTCCTGGCGAGTTGGTGCGAGGAGATCAGCAGCCGTGGCTCCCTCGCGGCGAGCATCGCCGCCACGAACTATGCCGTGGAAGGCGCGACGGGCGAATGGTCCCGGATCCTCTACGACAGCGAGAGTTATGCGGAGCAATTCCCGACCGCGACCCGCAAGGGCAGTTTGCGCTGGCTGCAGCTGCATGCCGCATATGACGACACGCATCCCTGGGAGGCGCTGGAAATCGTTTGCACGCTCATGGGGATGTCGCCGGCCGTAGCCGATATCGCGCACATCGAGGAATGCGTCAAGCGCAGCTACACCAGCATGCGGATGCTCGCGGATCGTTGTGTACAATATGGCGGCGAAATGGAAGTCGGAGACTACCGGGCGGTCGCGGCCTGACAGGCTGTTTGGTACGAAAGTTGCTTGCTAAGGAAGGAGCGTTCTAGCCCAGATGAGCTGAGCATCCCGAACCAATGCGCCGCGGCCTTTTCCCCGCCGTCCACAGCCCGCTGACAAAGCGGCTGTTGCCGCTTGCCTACGCGCTTGGCGCGATGGTGGCGTTCATCCTGTTGCTCACTTGGGTAGCCTTTCAAGTCCAGATCACCCTCGCCGGTTTTCTCAACGGCGAGAGCGTCTGGTCCAAGGCGCAAAAGCAGTCGGCCGTCAACCTTCTGAACTACGCATCCACGGGGGATCCGGCCGCGTACCGCGACTTCGAGCGCAATTTCACGGTGCTGGAGACCTACAGGAAGGTCCGCAACAGGGTCCAGTCCGGACACTTCGATTACGACGTCGTCAAAGAGGATTTGCGCCGCGCAAACGCCTTGCCGGTCGCGATCCCGGGCGTGATCTTCATGTTGCAGCATTTCGGCGACGCACTGTACATGAGGGACGCCTTGAGGGTATGGCGCTCGACCGATGGTTCCGTTGCGCAACTGCATGCGATTGCCAACGAACTTCATCAGGCCTATGCGAGCGGGCCGATCCCCCGCGACGAAATCGTCCGGCAGCACCGTCGAATCAACGCCCTCAACGATTTCATCCAGCCACGCAGCAACGACTTCTCGCTGTACGTCGCGCATGGGGCAGTATCGATAGGCAGGGCCTTGTACATCGGCGTGCTTGTGTCGGCTGCGGTAGCCTTCATGCTCTGGCTGCTGCTTGCGCGACGTACGCTCGCACGTATCCGGGGCAGCGAGGAACGCTACCGCCTGCTGTTCGACAGTGCGCCGGACGCCATCGTGATGGTCGACGAGCGCAGTGGCCGCATTCTCGATGCGAACCGCACCGCCGGTGCGTGGATGGGCCGCGAAGCCCAGGCACTGATGGGAGCCTCCTACGCGGATCTGTTCGAAACCACCGAATTGCGCGACGGCTTGCCGGGCGACGGCGAGTTGCGCGACGGCCAGGGCAGGTCGCGGCCAATCGAGACACAAACCAGCATGGCAGTGTGGGGCGAACAGCTTGTGCGCCAGGCAATCATCCGCGACATTTCCGAGCGCGTGGAAAGCGATCGGGAGCGCAGGATCGCGGCCGAGGCGCTGGCCAGCATCGCCGAGGGCGTTTTCATCGCGGATGCGACTCGTCAGATCGCCTCGGCCAACGCGGCCGCCTCACAGATCACCGGCTTCACCCCCGAACATCTGATCGGCATGCGCCTGGACGATACGCGTCGGATGCGCGATGGCGGGCCGCTGCCCGCCACGATCTGGGACGAAATCATCGCCACCCACCACTGGTCGGGGGAAGTCGAGAGCCGCCGCCGCGACGGTACCACGTACACCGAGAAGCTCAGCATCAGCACGATCCGGGACGCCGAACACCGCGTGCTGCATTACGTGGCGGTGTTCAGTGATATCTCGGCCGCCAAGGAAGACGAATTCCGCCTGCTGCATCTCGCGGCCCACGACCCGCTGACGGGTCTCGTCAACCGCGCGGAGTTCCAGCGCCGTTGTGATGTGGCGATCGAGCGTGCGGCGCGTGAACGGCGCTCTGCAGTGGTGTTGTTCATCGACCTCGATGCCTTCAAGTTCGTCAACGACAGCTACAGCCATGCCGTAGGCGACAGTTTGTTGAAGCTGGTGGCCGAGCGAATCCGGCACCAGTTGGGCGGGGACGCCATCACGGGCCGCATCGGTGGCGACGAGTTCACGGTACTGCTGCCGCGGCTGACACTGCGCGAGGACGCAGCCGCGCTCGCGGACCGCATGGTGTCGGCGCTTTCCGAACCGTTCAACGTGGACGGCTACGAAATCGTGCTGGGCGCGAGTATCGGCATCGCGGGATTTCCGCTGGACGGCAGCGACGCGCCGACCCTGATCGCCAATGCGGATGCGGCGATGTACGCGGCCAAGGTCGAAGAACGCAACGCCTGGCGCTTCTACATGCCGACGATGCAGGCGGATTCACGCCACAGGCTGATGCTCGCGACCGAACTCCGCCAGGCACTGCAAAAGGAGGAATTCCGCCTTCTCTACCAGCCGAGCGTGGAATTGCAGACCGGGCGGATCGTGGCGGCCGAGGCGCTGCTGCGCTGGCAGCACCCCGAACGCGGCGAGGTAGCCCCCGGGGAATTCATCCCGATCGCCGAGAGCATCGGCATGATCCACAGGATCGACGAATGGGTGATGCATGCGGTCTGCGGACAAATCCGCATCTGGGATGCGGCGGGCGTGCCGCCCATCCGGGTCGCGATCAATGTTTCCGCCCGCTGGTTCGGCCACCCCGGCTTCATTGAAAGCATCCGGCGTGCATTGCAGGCGAACGGTGTTCCACCGCAGCGCATCGCGCTGGAAATCACCGAGGGCGCAATGCTGCGGCTGGGCGAGGAAACCGAGCACACGATGCGCGCCCTGCACGCGCTCGGCATCGGCGTGGCCATCGATGATTTCGGCACCGGCTACTCGTCGATGGCATATCTCAAACTGCCCGCCGTCGCCTACCTCAAGATCGACCGGTCCTTCATCAGCGGGTTGCCGAACAATGTCAATGACGCGGCGATCGCCACCGCCATGCTGGCGATGGCGGGTAGCCTCGGGCTCGTGACCATCGCGGAAGGGGTTGAAACCGAAGCCCAGCATGAATTCCTGACCCGTGCCGGCAGCACCGAAGGGCAGGGCTATTTGTATTCGTATCCGCTCCCGCCGTCGGCGGTCGAGCACATGCTGCGGCCCAAGGGGCAGAACGCTGCTGCGAGGTTGAAGCTGGTGCCGCCCTGCCGCCGCAGTTGAGCCGCGGCCGCGCGTCAGCGCATGCGATAAGTGATGCGACCCTTGGTGAGGTCGTAGGGCGTCATCTCGACCTTGACCTTGTCGCCGGTGAGGATCCGGATGTAGTGCTTGCGCATCCGACCGGATATGTGCGCGGTGACGACGTGCCCGTTTTCGAGCTGCACGCGGAACACGGTATTGGGCAGGGTTTCCTGCACCGTGCCTTCCATTTCGATGACGTCGTCTTTGGCCATGGGTGGCGCTGTGCGCGAGGCGAATAGCTTTCCATTGTAACGCGATGCGGCCGCGCGCGAAAGCGCGGTCGCGCCATCCAGCCCGGCTCGGTGGGCAAGCAATACCCGGGCATGGCGAACCGTATGAACCTGAGGCTCTGCTGCGGTGCGGCATGCTACATTGGCGCGCGATCCCGAACGGCCTGCCAACGCTATGCCAGATGGCCGCGCCCCCGGATCGAGTCCGGAGCAGGCTTGGTCCTGTGGCTGCAGGGCAAGGAAGATGAGGAAGGTGTATGTCGATACATCGACGAGCGAGGACGCAGCCATGCGGGCACAGTGCCCCGGCCCGCAGGGTTGCTCCGCAGCGGCCGCCATACTTCGGTGCACGCCTTGGCCATGGAACCGCCATGGCGCTGCGGCGGGCGCCTTGCCGGGCAACCGCTGCGGAAGCAACGCGGCTCGCTTGGCATAACGTCAGCAAGTCCTGACCATGCGCATCGTCTGCTTCCATCCGGCCCGCGACCCCGTGATGTGCGGGGAAGGTCCGGTGCACGCCGGCAGCGCACCCGACGATGCCGTGGTGCTGGACGGGGCGGGCGTGGAGCCGCATCACCTGACGATCGCCGCCGACGCGCGCGGACTGGTGCTGAAAATCCGGTCCGGTTGCCAGCGGGTCTACGTCAATGCGCGCGCGGTGCGAGAGCAGGCCCTGCTGCATTGCGGCGACACCATCACCCTGGGCACCAACAAGTTCCTGTTGACCTCGAACGCGCCTCCCGCCTCGGTGGATGCCGGCGGTACTCCGGGCGCAACGATTGGCGACATCGTTCTGCGGATCGTGTCCGGCACCGCGTCCGGGCAGGCACTACCGGTCGCGCCCGAACTCCAACTCGGCGCCGGCAGCCGCCATTTCGGCGAACTGCCGTATGGTTGTCGCGTCGCGCAGGCCGCTGGCAGGCTGGTCTTCGAGTCCCGCAGCGACCTGCCGCGCATCAATGGCTGGCGTCGCAACCATGTCGCGTTGGCACCCAACGATCAGATCGTGCTGGGCGAGCATCGGCTGCTGGTCGAAGCGCCGGGCCTCCAATACAAGCGGCACCTGATGTCATTGCCACCGCCGATGCCGCAGCCGCGGGAGGCACCGCAGCGCGAGGATCCGCCGCCGACCGAAATCTGGTGGCTGATCGGCGCCGCGGCGGTGCTGGCGGCGATCATCGCGCTGTTTCTGTATTTTCGCTGGTAGCGCTTTCCCAGATCCGATGACCGAGGAAGATCGAGCGATGTCACGAGGGTGGAACTTCAGCGCCGGTCCGGCCGCGATGCCCGAGGAAGTGCTGAGGCGCGCGCAACGGGAACTCGTGGAATGGGGCGGCGCGCGCGCATCGGTGATGGAAGTCAGCCATCGCGGCAAGGCGTTCATGGACATGGCGGCGAACGCAGAGGCGGACCTGCGCGAATTGCTCGGGGTGCCGGTGAACTACCGGGTGCTGTTCCTCACGGGTGGCGCCACCCAGCACTTCGCGCAAATTCCCATGAACATCGCGGCCGACGGCCAGCGCGCGGATTATGTGGTCACCGGGCACTGGGGCGAAAAGGCCGTCGGCGAGGCCGCGCCATACGCCCGGCCGCATATCGCTGCCACCTCGAAGCCGGAAGGCTATACGTCCATACCGGACCGTGCGACATGGGATCTGGATCCGCAAGCCGCCTATGTCCACATCACCACCAACGAAACCATCCACGGCATCGAGATGCAGGACATCCCTGATGTGGGCGGTGTGCCGCTGGTAGCGGACATGTCCTCGGACATCCTTTCGCGTCCGCTCGAAGTACCGAAGTTCGGGCTGATCTACGCGGGTGCCCAAAAGAACATCGGGCCGTCCGGGTTGGTGGTGATGATCGCCCGCGAGGATCTGCTGGAGCGCCATCCGCGACCGCTGCCGCGCATTTTCCGCTATGCCGAATACGCCGCTGCCGATTCCATGTTGAACACGCCCAATACCTGGGGCTGGTATCTCGCCGGCCTGACCTTCCAGTGGCTGAAAGCACAGGGCGGCCTTTCGGAAATGGAACGGCGCAATCGTGCCAAGGCGGAACTGCTGTATGCCACGATCGACGATTCCGGTGACTTTTATCGCAACCCGGTGGCGCCCACCGTGCGCTCGCGGATGAACGTGCGCTTCCATCTGCACGATCCCGCGCTCGAATCCTTGTTCGTCGCCGATGCGGAACAGTCGGGCCTGCTGGCGCTGAAGGGACATCGGGCGCTGGGCGGCATCCGCGCGTCGATCTACAACGCGATGCCGCTCGAAGGCGTGCGTGCACTGTGCGGCTTCATGGCGGAATTCATGCGCGCCCATGGCTAGTTCGAAACATTCGCCCCTGCCCGTGCCCGCGTTCGACGCCGCAGGGCTGGCGAATTCCGCGGTCGCGAAGTTGCGCGCGTACGATCCGGGTCACGACTTGCCCGCACTGCGCCAGCGTTTCGGTGCATCGCTCGCCGAACTCGGGTCGAACGAGAACCCGATGGGAGCGAGTCCGCGGGCGCTGCGTGCAATGCGTACGGCGCTGCCCGACGCGTTCCGCTACCCCGACCCACGCGGGGCCGACTTGAAGCACGCGCTCGCCGACCATCTCGGAGTCGCCCCGGAACGGATCGCGCTCGGCAATGGCTCGCACGAGCTGTTGATGCTGTTGGCACAGTGTTTCGCGGATTCGAAGCACTCGATCGTGTTCTCGCAATTCGGGTTTGCCGTTTTCCAGATTGCGGCCGCCGCGGCCGGCGCACGCGGGGTTCGCGTCCCCGCACTACCCAGAAGCCACCGCCGGGCGCCGCTGGGACACGATCTCGCGGCAATCGCGAAGGCGCCGCGCCGCGATAGCCGCATCGTGTTCCTCGCCAACCCCAACAACCCCACCGGCACCTGGTTCGACGACGCGGCGCTGCAGCGGTTTCTGGAGGCCGTACCGCATGAGGTGCTGGTGGTGGTGGACGAGGCCTACCATGAGTACGTCGAGGCGCCCGGGCTGACGACGGCGCTGGGCTTTGCCGACGCGCACCCGAACCTCGTCGTCACACGCACGTTCTCGAAGGCGTACGGTCTGGCGGGAATGCGAATTGGATACCTGGTCGCACACCCCACGGTGGTCGAGGTGCTGGAGCGCCTGCGCGAATCGTTCAACGTGAACAGCGTGGCCCTGGCCGGTGCGGCGGCGGCATTGGGCGACAAGCCCTGGCTCGCCAAGGTGCGCGCCTTCAACCGTGCCGAGCGTGAATGGCTGCGCGGCGAACTGCAGGAACGCGGCTATCGTTGCCTGCCATCCCAGACGAACTTCCTGCTGTGCGTGCTTCCGCGCGATGCCGCGAAACTCGAACACCACCTGTTCGAGTGCGGCGTGATCGTGCGACCCATGACCGGATACGGCTTGCCTCGCGCGCTCCGCATCGGCGTAGGCAACCGCGTCGAGAATCGCCGCCTGTTGCGGGCGCTCGACTCATCCGCCGAGGTGTCCGAACGGTGACACGGATCGACTGGTCCAGCGCGCCGCCGGCCAATCCGCTGCGTGGCCGTGTCACCGTGCCTGGCGACAAGTCGATTTCGCATCGGGCGATCATGCTGTCCGCGCTGGCCAATGGCCTTTCGCGCATCACCGGATTCCTGGAAGCCGACGACTGCCGCGCTACCGCGCGCATCTTCGGGCAAATGGGTGTGCGCATCGAAATGACGTCGCCGCGCGAGCGCATAGTGCACGGCCTCGGCCTCCACGGATTGCGCGCGCCAGGAGGCGTACTCGACTGCGGCAATTCCGGGACCGCGATGCGCCTGCTCTGCGGCCTGCTGGCGGGGCAGTCGTTCGATTCGATGCTGACCGGCGATGTCTCCCTGTCGAAGCGGCCGATGCGGCGCGTGACCGATCCCTTGTCAGAGATGGGGGCAGACATCGAAGCGGCTGAAAGCGGCACGCCGCCGCTGCGTGTGCATGGCGGACGCGCATTGCGCGGCATCGACTACGCATCGCCCATTGCGAGCGCGCAGGTGAAATCCGCTGTACTGCTGGCAGGCCTGTATGCAAGTGGTGAAACCATCGTCACCGAACCGCGGCCCACCCGCGACCACACTGAACGGATGCTCGCGGCTTTCGGCTGGCCGATCGCGTTCGAGCCGGGCACGGCCCGACTTTCCGGCGGACATGCCATGCATGCGATCGACATTGCCGTGCCTGCTGATTTCTCCTCGGCCGCCTTTTTCATCGTGGCGGCGACCCTGGTGCCGGGTTCCGAACTGGTGCTCGGGAACGTCGGCCTCAACCCCCGGCGCACCGGCTTGTTGCAGGTGCTTCGCGCGATGGGCGCCGACATCAGGGAGGACCATGTGCGAAACACGGGTGGCGAGACGGTGGCTGACCTCGTGGTCAGGCACGCGCCACTGCATGGCATCGAGGTGCCGGTGGAACTCGTCGCCGACATGATCGATGAGTTCCCGGTCCTGTTCGTGGCCGCGGCGTGCGCAGAAGGCATGACCACGATTCATGGGGCAGCGGAACTGCGGGTCAAGGAATCCGACCGTATCGCGGTGATGGCGACCGGCTTGCGCGGGCTCGGCGCGCGGATCGAGGAAACACCGGATGGCGCGGTCATCGAAGGCGGCAATCTGCACGGCGGCGGCGTGGACGCGCGCGCCGATCACCGCTGCGCGATGTCGTTCGCCGTAGCCGGGGCGGTGGCCGCCAGCGCGGTCACGATAGCCGATTGCGCCAATGTAGGGACGTCGTTCCCGGCATTCCTGCAAAGGGCCGACGCCTGCGGGCTTGCGATCGCCGGGCACGGCGGCGGGACGTAGCGCAGATTCCGGACAAAGGGTTCGGATGATGGCGCATGGCGGGGAGGTCGGCCGCGCTGCGGGCCGAGCCCAACCGCCGCGAAGCTACCCCGGCTCGCTTGGCATGGGGTCGGGCGGCCGGGCGATGCGATGGCCACGTGGCGATAGTTGCGTGCGATGTGGCGCCGCGCTATTGTACGTACGTACAATCGGGTCATCCATCATGTCCACCAGCATCTCCATCACCGAATTGCGCCAGCGATTGTTTCAGCTTGCCGACCGCGTCATCGAAACCGGTGAGCCGCTGCTGGTCGAGCGGCGCGGTGTGCGGCTGAAACTGGTGCGCGAGGACGCGATCGAGGAAAGTGGCGGCCGTCTTGCGCGGCTGCGGCCACGCAAGCAATCAGTGGTGGTCGGTCTCCCGCTCGACGCGCACGAGTCGCCGGCGCAATGGTCGGCCGAGCCGCCGCGCAAGGTCGCCAAGCCGGAAGCGCCGACCTCGCGCGGTGCACGCGGGCCGACCACCAGGCGCAGCCGCTCGTGATCATGGTCGATACCCATATAGTGGTCGCGTTGTACGACGGCCGAACGGCCGGTCTCAGCAGCAAGGCGCTGCGCGCGATCGATCGCCAGT
>JBOHYO010000244.1:0-7349 GCA_050737935.1 Rhodanobacteraceae bacterium | reverse complement strand
GCTGGATTGCGTTGGAGCCCGGACGGGCGAAGATCGGCAACGCCACTGCCGGCTTGTTGTCGAGCAGGCTGCGCAGCGCGTAGTTGTTGGAGCCCAGGTCGACCCGCGCCACGTCGCTCAGGTGGGTGACGCCGCCGTTGGTGCTGGTGCGCACGATGATGTTGCGGAAGTCGTCCACGCTGACCAGCCGGCCGCGAGTGTTGATGTTGAGCTGGAACGCGGAGTTGCCCGGCCCGGGCGGCGCATTCAGCGCACCGGCGGCGACCTGCACGTTCTGCTCGCGGATCGCGTTGATCACGTCGCCGGTGGTCAGGCCCCGCTGGGCCAGCTTCTGCGGATCCAGCCACACGCGCATCGAGTATTCGCCGGCGCCGAAGATCTGCACGTCGCCGACGCCGTCGAGCCGGCCCAGCACGTCTTTCACATGCAGGCGCGCGTAGTTCGACAGGTACAGCATGTCGTAGCGGTGATCCGGGGAGATCAGGTGCACCACCATGGTGAGGTCGGGCGAACTCTTCCGGGTGGTGACGCCAAGCCGCTGCACTTCCTCCGGCAACCGCGGCATCGCCTGCGCCACGCGGTTCTGCACCTCGACCTGGGCATCATCGAGATCGGTGCCCAGCGCGAACGTTACGGTCAGCGTCATCACCCCGTCGCTGGTGGCCTGCGAGGACGAGTACAGCATGCCCTGCACCCCGTTGATCTGTTGCTCCAGCGGCGTGGCGACGGTCTG
Organism: Rhodanobacteraceae bacterium; assembly: GCA_050737935.1. Taxonomy (GTDB): domain Bacteria; phylum Pseudomonadota; class Gammaproteobacteria; order Xanthomonadales; family Rhodanobacteraceae; genus 66-474. The sequence continues at coordinate 6,616 of JBOHYO010000244.1, read as the reverse complement.
GGCGATCACCCCGGGATTGGCGCCCGGATACTGCGCACGCACCACCACGGTGGGCGGCACCACCTCCGGGTATTCGCTGATCGGCAACTGAAACACCGCGATGCCACCGGTGATCAGGAACAGCAACGACAGCACCGCCGCCATGATCGGGCGGTCGATGAAAAATTGGGCAATGTTCTTCATGGGTTTTCCTGGTTTTCAAGCCGTGCGAGGCTGTCCCCTTCTCCCGCCGGGAGAAGGTGCCGGCAGGCGAATGAGAGTTCGGCGAAACTTCAGCGCAGCACGCTGCTGGCCGTACCCTCACCCGCCTGCCGGAAGCGCTACGCGCTCGGCCTGCGGCCGCCTCTCCCGAGGGGAGAGGGATGCAATAGGTGTCTTGTCGGTGTTCTGTTCGGCTTGCGCCGTGCGCTTGTCGTCGGACTTTGCGCCTCCCGCTTCGACGATCGCCTTGTCGTGCGCATCGAGCCGGTTGCCCATCGCCACCAACCGTGGGCTCACCTGCACGCCCGGACGTACGCGCTGCAAGCCGTTCACCACGACCACGTCGTCCGGCTTCAGACCCTTGTCGACCACCCGCAGGCCATGGAACAAATCACCGGTAACGATCTTGCGGTATTGCACCTCGTGATCCTTGTTGATCACGTATGCGAACTGGTTGCCGAGGTCGGTACCGACCGCACGATCGTCGATCAGGATCCGCGGTTTCGCCCGCCCGACCTGCAAGCGCACGTGCGCGTACAGGCCCGGCGTGAGCAACCCGTCGACGTTGTCGAACACCGCGCGCAAACGCATGGTCCCCGAGTCGCTGCGCAACTGGTTGTCGACGAAGTCGAGACGCCCGGCGTGCGGATAACCCTTCTCGTCGGCCAGTCCCATCGTCACGGCCATGCGTGTCTTGCCGCCGTCGGCACGCGCCACCGCACGCAGATGGTCAAGCTTCAACCAGCTATGTTCGTCGGCGTCGAAGTAGACGTAGACCGGATTCACCGAAACCAGGCTGGTGAGGACGTCGGCGCTGGTGACGAGGTTGCCCGGCGTCACGCGGGCGTTGCTGACACGACCGTCGATCGACGCACGCACGTTGGTGAAATCGAGGTTCAGGCGCGCCGCCGCCAGCGCCGCATCGGCAGCCGCCACCGCCGCCTTCGCGCTCTGCGCGGCGGTGATCTGACGGTCGGCATCTGCCTGCGCGATCGCGTGTTTGGTCAGCAGCAATTTCGCGCGGCGCGCGTTGTCGCGAGCCAGGTCCAGTTGCGACTTTGCCTGCGCACGTTGCGCGGTCAGCCGGTCCACCTCTGCCTGGAACGGACGTGGGTCGATCTTGAACAGCACCTCGCCCTTGTGCACCAGTGCGCCTTCCTTGAACTTCACCGCCTGCACGTAGCCGCTGACGCGGGGTTGCACCTGGACGGTATCGACCGCCTGCACCTTGCCGATGAAGTCCGCGCTGTCGCTGACCGGGCGCTCCATCACCTCGGCCACGGTCACCTGCGGCGGATCGGCCGGGGCTGACTGTGCGTGACCGCTGCCATGGCCAAGAATGGCCCAACTGCCGGCGATTGCCACCGCCGCCAAGCCGATCAGGATCAGTTTCTTTTTCATCTTCGCGCTCTCTGCTGGAGTTCTGGCCCGGGTGCGACACCACGGGAGCGTACGAAATAAGAACACTGATGAGTACAGTTAACCCCCTCGTCAGTCATTCCACCCGTGACTCCGAGTCACGAATAGGGCGATAATCCGCCACCATGGAAGACTTTTCGGCAATATCGAGCTTCGTCCGGGTGGTCGAAGCCAAGAGTTTCCGGGCCGCGGCGGCGCAACTCGGCATGACTCCGTCCGGGGTCAGCCGCGCGGTATCGCGGCTGGAAGAACACATCGGCGTACGCCTGCTGTTTCGCAGTACCCGCGCGCTCAACCTCACCGACGACGGCGAATCGTTCTACCGGCGCTGCAAGGACGTCCTTGCCGATCTCGGCGACGCGGTGGAAGCGCTGGGCTACGCGCGCACCAAACCGAGCGGCAAACTTCGGGTCGCGATGAACGTGTCGATCGGGCGCGCGGGGCTGATCCCCAACCTCGCGGACTTCGAGGAGCGCTACCCCGACATCCGGCTGGAACTTTCAATGAGCGAGCGCAACATCGGGCTGATCGAGGAAGGCATCGATTGCGCGATCCGCATGGGCGAACTCGAGGATTCCAACCTGATCGCACGCAAGCTGGGCTACTTCAGCAACGTGCTGTGCGCCTCCCCCACCTACCTCGCCCGCTACGGAACCCCCACCTGCCTCGATGACCTGAAGCAGCACAGGTGCATCAACTATGTGTATCCCACGAACGGGCGCACGTACCAGTGGCAATTCGATTCACCGAATGGCCCCGTCAAGCTGGATGTCGACGCTCACCTTTTGATCAATGACGGCGAATCGGTGATCCAGGCGGCGATGGCGGGTTTGGGCATCATCCAGGTGCCGCACTGGCTGGCCGCCGGCCCGATCGGCCACGGCAAGCTGCAAGTCATCCTGGAAGACACCATTTCGGCCGGTTCGCCGGTGTGGGTCGTGTACCCGCAGAAGAAGCACCTGTCGGCGCGCGTGCAGGCCTTCATCGACTGGATACAGGAAGTATTCCGGCGCGACAACCTGCCGGCATGCCGACGCACCGGCACGCCGGGGGCTTCAGGATGCGGCAAGATCGTCGAATTGCCGCAGGTCGATCCCGGCGACAACGCGCAGCCAGACCGGGAGAAACCCGTCGAGGCTTGAGGCCGCTACCGGCGCTCGCGATGCGGCAGGGCGCGGCGCGCGTTCAGGCCGTCACCGACCTGGGCAGCGCGAAAACCCATGCGCTCAGGCGGCCATCGGGGTCAGGGCTTCCATGATCAAAGCCTCGACCGTGGCAAGATCCGGAATCCAGGCCGGTTCGTCGTGGACGAGCACCTGCTCGCGGACGCCCCTCGGCAGCTCCGCGGCATCCGGGTCCGGAAACAGCATTTCCTCGGAGATCAGCGTCAGGCGAGGGAATCCCTGGGTGAGCACGCCGAGGTACGGCAGTCGCGGATGGCCGCCCAGCGCCTTCAGGATCGCCACCCGCGCGTTGTTGGTGGATTCCTCGCCCGCGACGCCCGCCAGCGCAGAAAACGCCAGCACCGGCAATCCCCAGCCGCGCCAGGTGAGCCGCCCGAGCAGCCAAGGTGGCGCGCCCGCGATCGACGCCGGGTGCGCGTAGCTGATGACCTCGGCCATGGTCGTATTGGGAACCAGCAGCCGTCCGCCGGTGACCGGCAGCATGACGCCGCGAATCTCCGGCGGCGCCGACTCGAGGGACGTCACGCTTTGTCTCCGACCGATTCCGCCTCCTCGGCGTTCTCGGCCCTGGCTGCGGATTTGCGCGGCTCGCTTTCGTGCAACCAGCGCTCGATCGGCTCGGTGTGGACCACCGCGGAAGCGGTTTCCATCGGCTCGAGCTGCAGCGCGGCCAGACTCGCCGGCAGTTCCGGCTCAGGGTTCTTCTTGTGCTCGCGCTGGGGGGCAGGTGCAGGCGCGTCGTCTGTATCGACCAGTTGCCAGTCGTCCAGCGACAGCAGGCTGAGCGGCGACGCCTCGGGCTCCTCCGCAGAACCGCCGGCAGCGGCCACGGGTGCCGCGCTTGCATGACCGGCCACCGCCACCCCGGATTCCGATTCCGCACCTGCAGTGGGCGTCGCGGGGGACGCCGTGCCGCCTTCGACCACCCGCCAGACTTCCGGCGAATCCGACGGTGAGCGGGATTGGGCATCGGAGAGACGCGCATCGATCATGGCGGACAAGGTCTCGGTATCGACCTCGAGGTCGTCCACGCCGGGTTCTTCCACCGGCTGCGATGGGCCGGCGTCTGCGTCCGGCATCGCGCCGCTCGCGACGGTCGGCGCATCCGCAGCGGCGCGCCGCGCCCCATCGCCGGCTTGCGCGCCGGCGGTTTCCTGTACGAAGTCGGCAGTCATGGTTTCGATCTCCTGTGGCGACAATGGACGCTCGAACACGCCAGTCTGATGCGGCGGCACCTGTGAATCTTCGAGGCCGACGAAAGGGACACCGCCCCGGGGCGCTGCCTGTTCGGGACGGGGCGGATCGACATCGGTGCTGCCCCGCAACTTGGCGAGAAGGTGCCGCAACCAGCGCGCACGTGCCCAGCCTTCGAGGCCCCGGGAAATTCCGGAATCGTTGTAGACCAGCGGAACGCCGGCCGCGTCCAGCTCGGCTGCGACCGCGTCCAGCCAGCCGCCGTCATCGAGGTTCACCAGCGCCGCCTCGACGTTCGCCTCCGCCATCCGCGACGCATCGAAGCAGGCGGCGGCTGTTGCATAGGCGATGTCGACGCGGCCCTGCACGGCTTCGCGCACGTGCGCGGCCGCGGCTTCGTCGCCGAACACCAGCGCGATCCGCTGCAGCCTGGGGATGAGATGGTCAGGCACGGCTCACCTCCAGCATCTCCTTCACGTGATGCAGCAGGTCGGCCTCGCTGTACGGCTTGCCGAGATACCGCTCGACGCCGATCTCCAATGCGCGCTGCCGGTGCTTTTCGCCGGTGCGCGAAGTGATCATGATGATGGGCACGTGGCGGAAGCGCGCGTCGTTCTTCATGTGGGTCGCGAGTTCGTAACCATCCATCCGCGGCATCTCGATGTCCAGCAGCATCGCGTCCGGGACGCGTTCCTGCAGCTTCTCGAGCGCGTCCATGCCGTCCTTCGCGGTGACGACCTCGAGCTGCTCGCGCTCGAGTACACGTGTCGTGACCTTGCGCATCGTGATCGAATCGTCGACCACCATCACCATCCGCGGGCCACCTTCGCGCCTGCGGGGTGCCTCGACCGCCGGTTCCGTCGGCTCGGGTCCGACTGCGCCCGCGGCGAGCGCGGCCGCGCGATTGGCGATGACGTGCCGGACCAGCGGCGCGAGATCGAGGATCAGCATCACCGATCCGTCGCCCATGATGGTGGCCCCGAACATGCCGGGTACGTTGCTGACCTGCGGAGCGACCGGCTTGACCACGATTTCGCGCGAACCGATCACCGTGTCGATGCGGACCGCGGCGCGCAGGTCGCCCGCACGCACCATCAGCAATGGCAGTTGTCCACCACCCTCGTTGTGAACCGGCGAAGTTCCCAACCCCAGCAATTCGGAAAGATCGTGCAACGCGTATTCCTCGCCAACATGGTTCACGGTCATCTCGCCGCTCGCCTTGCGCTCCGCCAGTTCCTCCGGGCGAATGCGCGAGACCGCCTGGACCGAAGTCATCGGGATCGCGAACGTGGTGTCGGCCGCGCGCACGGTGATGGCCTGCGTGACCGCCAGCGTGAACGGCAGCCGGATGTTGAAGATGGTGCCGTGGCCGCGATCGGACTCGATGGTGAGCGAGCCGCCCAGTTGCCGGATCTGGTTGGCGACCACGTCCATGCCGACGCCGCGGCCCGCCAGTTGGCTGATTTCGCTGGCCGTGGAAAAGCCCGTCTGCAGCACGAAGTTGAGCAGCTCGGCGTCGGACACCGGCACATCGGGCTTCAGCAACCCGCGTTCGATGGCCTTGGCACGGATTGCGTCGCGGTCGAAACCGGCGCCGTCGTCGGAAACCCGCACCAGTACCTCGGTGCCCTGGCGGCCAACCTGGATGGTGACCGTGCCCTCCATCGGCTTGCCGATCGCGACGCGTTGCGCCGGATCCTCGATCCCGTGGGTCAATGCGTTGCGCAGCATGTGCTCGAACGGCGCCTTCATGCGCTCGAGCACGCTGCGGTCCATCTCGCCCTGCGCACCTTCCACCCGCAATTGCGCACGCTTGCCGAGTTCGTCGGCGGCGCCGCGCAAGGTGCGGCGCAGGTTCGGCACCATTGATTCGACAGGCACCATGCGCGTGCGCATCAGGCCGTCCTGCAGGTCCGAGTTGACGCGCGACTGCTGCAGCAGCAGGGTTTCGGACTGGCGGGTCTGGTCGTCCAGGATGTCCTGGATCGAGGCGAGGTCCGACACCGATTCGGCCAGCGCGCGCGAATACTGCTGCAGGTTCGAGAAGCGGTCGAGCTCCAGCGGATCGAACGTCGCGCCGACGCCCGCTTCGTTTTCGCGCTGGTAGCGCGACAGGATCTGGGTTTCGGTTTCGATCTCGAGCTTGCGCAACTGCTCGCGCAGGCGGGAAACCGTTTGTGCGAGTTCGACCAGGTTGAAGCGGAAGTTGCCGACCTGCTGTTCCAGGCGCGCGCGGTAGATCGAGGCTTCGCCCGCCGCGTTGACCAGCGAGTCGAGCAGGTCCGAGCGGACGCGGATCATCTCCGCCGGCGCCTGCATCTCGGTCTCGATCCATTCCGGCGCGGGTCGCGGAGCCGGCGGGAATTCCACCACGACAGGCGCGGCGGCCTCGACCGGTTCCTCCGGTTTGGCCGTGCCGTCCACTGGCCGGCCTTCGGCCAGCGCGTTGAAGCGCTCGATCGCGTTGGCCGGGACGGCCAGCGCCCGACCCTGCTCGATGCGTTCGACCAGTTCGTGCAAGCGGTCGAAACCGCGCTCGAACGAATCGACTTCGATCGGCCGCAGTTCGCGCTTGCGGTCGCCGACCTTTTCGAGCAGCGTTTCCATCGCGTGGGCCA
>JBOHYO010000243.1:0-3119 GCA_050737935.1 Rhodanobacteraceae bacterium | reverse complement strand
CTTGATGTACTTGATGATGTTGCCGAAGGTAACGCGGCCCTCCAGCACGCCCTCCTCGAGTACCATCAGGTTTTTTTCCAGCAGGATGATGTCGGCCGATTCCTTGGCGATGTCGGTCGCGGTATCGACCGAGATGCCGACGTCGGCCTGGCGCAGCGCGGGCGCATCGTTGATGCCGTCGCCGAGGAATCCCACCGTGCGTCCCTGCCGCTGCAACGACGTCACCACCCTCGCCTTCTGCAACGGCGACATCTTGGCGAACACCGTGGTGCGCGCGACCGCCTCGTCGAACGCCGCGTCGTCGAGATCCTCGATGTCGCGGCCCAGCACCGAGTATTCGACGTCGAGCCCGACCTCGCGGCAGATCTTGCGCGTGACCGCCTCGTTGTCGCCGGTGATCACCTTCACCCGGACGCCGTGCTGGTGCAGCGCGGCGATCGCCGTGTGCGCGGTGTCTTTCGGCGGATCGAGGAACGCGAGGCAACCGATCGCGGTCAGTCCCTGCTCGTCGGCGACCCCGTAGGCGCGGCCGGGGGCGGGCTGGCGGCGGATCGCGACGATCAGCACCCGCAGGCCGTCTTCGTTCAAGTCGTGGGTCATCGCGCGGATCGCGTCGCGGCGCTCGTCGGTCAGCGGAACGTCGCACCCGCCCTCGCGCGCGAACGCGCAGATCAAGAGCATTTCCTCGACGGCACCCTTGCAAATCAGGAGTTCCCCGGCAGTCCCCGCAACGTCGTCCACGGGCGCAAGCACCACCGACATCCGCCGTCGCTGGAAGTCGAACGGAATCTCGTCCGCCACGCGCCACCTGGCAGCGGTGTGTTCGAGGTCGCGATGCGAGAGCACCGCCTTGTCCATCAGGTTCTTCAAGCCCGTCTGGAAGTGGCTGTTGAGATAGCCGTATTCGAGGGCGTCGGCGGACTCCTCGCCATCGAGATCGAGGTGTTGTTCCAGCACGATCCGGTCCAGCGTCAGCGTGCCGGTCTTGTCGGTGCACAACACATCCATCGCGCCGAAGTTCTGGATCGCGTTGAGCTGCTTGACCACCACCTTGCGCCTGCTCATCGCGAGAGCGCCCTTCGCCAGGTTGGCAGTGACGATCAGCGGCAGCATCTCGGGCGTGAGCCCGACTGCCACCGAGATCGCGAACAGGAATGCTTCCAGCCAGTTGCCCTTGCCGAAGCCCTGGATCAGGAACACGATCGGCACCATCACCGCCATGAAACGGATCAGCAGCCACGAGACGCTCTTCACACCGCGGTCGAAACCGGTTTCCACCCGCGCGCCGGCGAGCGAGTGGGCCAGCGAACCCAGATAGCTGCGCGGCCCCGTCGCGACCACCACGCCGCTGGCGCCGCCGCTGACCACGTTGGCGCCCATCCAGCAGATGGTCGGCAGTTCCAGTGCCTCATGGGCCGCATCGCGCTGCGGCGCATGTCCCGGCGCGGCCTTCTCGACGGGAATCGACTCGCCGGTGAGGATCGCCTGCGAAATGAACAGGTCCTTCGCGGACAGGAGCCGAAGGTCGGCGGGCACCATGTCGCCGGCGGAAAGGTGCACGATGTCACCCGCGACCAGTTCGACCACCGGCACCTCGAGGCGCTCCGAGTGTCCGTCGCTGGCGCGGCGCGTGACCGTCGCGGTGTTGCGCACCATCGCCTTCAGTTTTTCCGCGGCGCGCGAAGATCGGAATTCCTGGGTGAAGCCCAGCGCCACGCTGATGCCCACCATCACCGCGATGATGATCGGCCCGGTGAAATCGTCCGAGGTGAACAACTGCACCACCGCCAGCACCAGCAGCACGATGATGAATGGGTTCCAGAAGGTGTGCGCGAGCTGCCATGCCCAGTGCGGCGGTTTCTCGTGGACGGCCTGGTTCTCGCCGTCGCGGTCGAGGCGATCCTCGATCTGTTCCCTGTCGAGGCCAGCGGTGCTGGTGTCGAGCGCGCCGAACAGCGCCGGATCTTCCTGCCACGCGAACGCCGCCGCGGCCGGGCGCGCACGCGGGCGGACCGGCTTCGGCTCGGCCGTTGCTTCAGGCGTTTGGGAGGAAGGACCGAACATCGTTCGTTTCCATCGCGGAGGCTACCCATCCACGGAGCGAACGGTGGATCGGCGTTACATCGAAGGGATGTACCGTATTCGTTTTCGCGCGCGCATTATTCGTGCGATCGTCCATGATCGCCGCACTACCAAGCGAATCGGGTGCCCAAGGGTTGTCATAAGTTCGTGACGTGCAGAACGACCATCCATGGCCTGACTTTCCACAAATATTCGTGCGATCGTCCCTGATCGCCGCGTTGCGTGGCGACTCAGGTACCTGATTGCCCTTGGCCCGTGATGTCCAGAACGGCCTTCCGTGGCCTGACTTTCCACAACAGCCGCTTCGGGCAAAAGCTTGTGGAAGCTGTTCATGCGACTTGCGAATGACCGTTGCCAATCCGGGGCGCGGGTACAGTCACGCTCCACTCGCGACGGCGGCCGTCGCGGCGGTGCAGATGCGAATAGCGTGCGGCCAGGCGCGCACGCAGGAAATTCCGAAGGAGGTTCATGGCCCATCTCCTCTTGCAAGCGGTGCCGCAGCACCGCACGAGGGACGGGCCGGACTCGCCTAGTCGAGGAGAGTGCCGGCCGGCCGGGCGCGATTGCCGCGGGCGATCGGTTCGATTTTGGCCGCCGTCACCCGATGCAAGCGGGTGCCGACGGTGCGACTAGGGTGTACGTCCATGGTCTTCGTTGATGAAGGACAGTGCCGGAAAGCGCAGTGCGCCCCGGCGCGCGTATTGTCGTGCCGTGCGGCGATGGCGTCAACCCGTTTTGTAGCCGCCGCGTCAATTTGTCGCACGAGCCACGTACTTCGACGCGCTATCATCTCTTGTTACATCGATTAATCTGGCCACTCCACCATGTCTGCTTACCGTTTCCACTCGCGCTGGCTGCTTCCGATCTGCGCCGTTTTCCTGCTTGCCGCCTGCCAATCGCAGCCCAAGTGGCAACTCGACAACGTGCAAGGCCACCTGCCCGATCTGAAATTCCAGATGACCAACGATCTTGGCAAGCCGGTTACGGCAGCGAGTTATCACGGCAAGATCGTGCTGCTGTATTTCGGCTACACGCAT
>JBOHYO010000242.1:0-7339 GCA_050737935.1 Rhodanobacteraceae bacterium | reverse complement strand
TGGGCAAGGCGCCGCCGGAACCACTGCGCGTTCCCGAGAATGCCGGCGACGAGGATGTCGAAGTCGTGGTCTGGGAACAATTGCGCACCTGCTTCGATCCCGAGATCCCGATCAACATTGTCGACCTCGGGCTGGTCTACGACCTGGCGATGGAGCATCTCGAGGACGGGCAGCGCAAGGTTTACGTCAAGCTGACGCTGACTGCGCCCGGCTGCGGCATGGGCGACATCCTGGTCGAGGACGCGCGCACCAAGCTGGAAATGATCCCGACCATCGGCGAGGCGCAGATCGACCTGGTGTTCGATCCGCCCTGGAACCAGGCGATGATGTCCGATGAGGCCAAACTGCAGACCGGAATGATGTGAGTCGCGGCATCGGTTCGTCCGATGCCAATGGTGGCGCCGGGGCCACGAATCCTGAACGACTGGAGCACCACGTTTTGAATCTCGCCACGGAGATTCGGATCTTTTTTGCTTGAGGGGATGGTTCGAAGGGGAGCTTTGGCCGGTCGCCCGAATCGGGTTTTGGTCGGGTTGCGTAACGGGTAACATGTATGCCTTTTCGGGGAAGCGTCTTGCCGCAAGACCTGCCTCCCATCGATAGGCCATCGCATGGTGAATCGACGGATCGTGCGCACACCGTGCCCGCTGCCGAAGCACTTGCGGACGCCAACGCGTTGGCGCAACGAGGGCGCACGCAAGACGCCGTGCACCTGTATCGAAAACTGCTGGCGGCGCAACCCGGATTCATCGCGGCGCACGCGAATCTCGCCCTGGTCCTGAATGCCACCCTGCAATTCGCCGAGGCCGAGCCGCACTTCCTGCAGGCGCTTGCCGCGCTGCCACGCGAGGTTCCCTTGCTGGTCGGCCTGGCGTTCGCGCTGCAGAATCAGTCGCGCCAATCCGAAGCCATACCGCGTTACAGGCAGGCGCTTGCCGTGCAACCGGACTGCGTTGGGGGGATGCTTGGGCTGGGCATTTGCCTGCGTTCCGAATCGCGTCTGGATGAGGCACAGGAATGGTTCGAACAGGCCCTTCGCATCGATCCCGCATGCGTGGATGCCTACTATTTTCTGGCGACGTTCAAGCACATCGAAGCCGGCGACCGATGGCTTGCCGGTTGCGAGGCGTTGCAACCCCGCGTCGCCGCGATGCCGGTCAAGCAACAGGCAAGGTACTGGTTCGCGCTGGCCCGAATGCGCGAAGGTGCCGCGCGTTACGACGAGGCGTTCGAAGCCTACATCGCCGGCAACCGCGCCCGCGCAAGCCTGACGTCGCTGGACGAATCTGCTGAGGAAGCGCGCTTGCAGCGCACCCGCGCGGTGTTCGATGCACGCCGTTTGGCGACCGCGCCGCCACGGCCGGGCGCCGCGGCGCGGGTACCGGTTTTCGTGGTGGGCATGCCGCGTTCCGGAACCAGTCTGATCGAACAGATCCTGGCCAGCCATTCCGATGTATGCGGGGCGGGGGAAATCCGCGACCTGCGGGAGGTCTTCAGCGAACGACTGGGCGCCGAGGAAGGCTGGCCGGAAGCTTTCTCGGCGCTCGCACCCGAGGCTTGGCGCGAACTCGGCGACACCTACCTGGAGCGGGTGTGGCGGCGGGCACCGCGGGTGACTCACGTGGTCAACAAGATGACTCTCAATTATCGCTATCTCGGCGCGATCCGCCTGATGCTGCCGCAGGCGCGCATCATTCATACGCTGCGTGATCCGATGGATTCCTGCCTTTCCTGTTACACGATCCTGTTCGACGGCAGCAACTTGCCGTATTCGTATGACTTGCAGCGTCTCGGGCGTTATTACGTTCGCTATGCGCGCCTGATGCAGCATTGGCGCGAAACCTTGTCTGACGGGATGCTCGAAGTGCGTTACGAGGAACTCGTGGCCGATCTCGAGGCACAGGTGCGGCGCCTGCTCGACCACCTCGGTTTGGCCTGGGACGCGCGCTGCCTGGATTTCCATCGCAATGCGCGAGTGGTCGCTACGGCCAGCCGCGCCCAGGTTCAGCGTCCGATCTACAGCAGCTCGATCGGGCGCTGGAAGCGCTTCGAGGCGCATCTCGGGCCCTTGCGCGAACTGGTCGAGCCTTGGCGCTGAGACGCGGCCCGGTAGACATGGCGCGTCAGCCGCTCTGCTCGAAGCGGTTGGCGTCGCGGTTCTTCCGGACGTGGCGCGGATCCCAGATGCGGCCGTTCATCGCGATCCACACGCCTTCGCCCAGGGTCTGCACGGCACCCACCGCGCAGCCGATGTTGAACACGGCGTCGGAACCCTGGAAACGGGCAGGATTGAGAGCGCCGGTCAGGACGATGGTCTTGCCGGCGACGCCCTCCAGCGCCAGCGCAGTGTCGACCATGCTGTCGGTGCCGTGGGTGATCAGGATGTGGCGGTGGGGCTGGCGCTCGATCGCGGCGCGGATCGCGGCGCGGTCGGCGTCGGTGAGGTCGAGGCTGTCTTTGCGTACCACCGGCACCACGTCGAACTCGAACGTCACCCCGAGCTGCGCAAGGATCTCGCCGATCTGCGGCGCGCCGACCTGGTAGTCGGACTTCGCATCGAAGTACACCTTGTCGATGGTACCGCCGGTGGTGATCACGGTCAGGTGCTGCATCGGCGGATCTCCTGGAATGCCGGCCGCCCATTATCACAGCGCCCGTAGCCCGGGTGGGATGAAACGGATTCCGGGCCGTGCCCCGGCGTCCCGGATTCCACTGCGTTTCATCCGGGCTACGCGCTTCGTGGAACCGAAATTATCGCAGCATGTCCAACTTGGGTCACGGATGAGGCACCCTGAAGTCGCCTTTGCTGCGCGGGGCGACCAGCCTGTGGCATAATCTGCTGTCTTTTGGGCAGACAGGCCGCACTGCGGCCGCCCGACCAACCGAGAGCCTTGTATGTTGTCAACGTTTTTCGCCGCAGCCGCGGCGCCCGCAGCAGCGGGCGAATCGAATCCGATCTACTCGTTCGGGTTCATCATCCTGCTGTTCGTCGTGTTTTACTTCCTGCTGATCCGCCCGCAGCAAAAGCGTGCCAAGGAGCAGAAGAAGATGATCTCCGAGTTGGCGCGGGGCGATGAAGTGATCGCCGCCGGCATCCTCGGCCGCATCGAGAATGTCGGCGAACATTTCCTGACCGTGGAAATCGCCGACAAGGTGCAGATCCGGGTGCAGAAGGGCGCGGTGTCGACCGTGCTGCCGAAAGGCACCGTGAAGTCCGCCTGAGGGCCCGCCCGGCCCGCCTCCTTTTGCGCCAACGACCGTAACCGCGACCCATGAGCGACTTTCCCCGCTGGAAATACTGGCTGGTCGGCATCGTGATGGTGCTCGGCCTGCTGTACGCCGCGCCCAACGTTTTCCGCCCGCAACTCGCCGTGCAGATCGTGGCCAACCGTGAGGCCAAGGTCGACCAGGCGCTGCACCAACAGGTCGTGGCCGATCTCGACAAGGCCAACATCCCGTACCAGGACATTTCCATCCAGAAGGACCGGATGGTGGTGCGCTTCGCGAACAGCGAGGTGCAGTTGCGGGGCTCGGACGTACTGCGCGTGGCGCTTGGGGACGAGTACACAGTGGCGCTGAACCTTGCGACCACCGTGCCGCATTGGATGCAGGCCATCGGCGGGCGCGCGATGCCGCTCGGGCTGGACCTCCAGGGCGGCGTGCACTTCCTGATGGCGGTGGACCAGGACTCGGTATTGCAGAAGCAGCAGCAGCGCTACCTCGACGACATCCGCTCGCTCCTGCGTGAGAAACAAATCCCCTATGACGCGGTGTCGCTGAGTGGCGACGGCGTGCAGGCGGTGTTCAAGACCTCGGCCGACCGCGACCGGGCTGCCGACCTCGTCCGCACCGAGGACACGGACCTCAACGTCGCCGACAGCCGCACACCGGGTGGCGGCTATGCGCTGCAAGCCACCATCAAGGCGGATGTACTGCAAAAGCTCGCACAGACCACCATCACCCAGAACGTGACCACCCTGCGCAACCGTGTCAACGCACTGGGTGTGTCCGAGCCGCTGATCCAGCAACAGGGCCAGACGCGCATCGTGGTGGAGCTGCCGGGCGTGCAGGATACCGCGGAGGCCAAGCGCGTCCTGGGATCGGTCGCGACGCTCGAGTACCACGCCGACGACCCGAACGTGAATCCGGCCGAGGCGGCACGCACCGGCAGCGTGCCGCCGGACGATCGCGTGTATTACATGAAGGATGGCACCCCGGTGGTGCTGAAGAAGCGCGTGCTCGTCAGCGGGGACGAACTGGTCGATGCTTCGTCAGGCTATGACCAGCAGACCGGCATGCCGGACGTCAACGTGACGCTCAACTCCTCGGGCGCCCGCAAGATGCTCGATTTCACCACCGAAAACGTCGGCAAGCGCATGGGTGTCGTGTACATCGAGCGCACGCCGGTGGTGAAGGTCGTGGATGGCAAGGAAGTCCACAGCTCCAAGACCACCGAAACGGTACTGAACAACGCCGTGATCCAAGGCGTCTTCGGCAAGAAGTTCCAGACCACCGGCCTGACCCAGCAGGAGGCCCAGACGCTGTCGCTGATGCTTCGCTCGGGTTCGCTGGCGGCGCCCATGGACATCGTCCAGCAACGCGTGATCGGCCCCAGCCTCGGCCAGGACAACATCCGCAAGGGCGAGCGCGCGGTGATCCTCGGCTTGGTGCTGGTGCTGCTGGCGGCCGCCGTCTATTACCGGCTGTTCGGCATCGTGGCCGATATTGCGCTGGTGTTCAACCTGTTGATCCTCATCGCGGTGATGTCGCTGATCGGCGTGACTTTGACCATGCCGGGCATCGCGGGCATCGTACTCACGCTCGGCATGTCGATCGACGCGAACGTGCTGATCTGCGAGCGCATTCGCGAGGAGTTGCGCAACGGCTCGACGCCGCTGGCCTCGATCCGCGCAGGCTACGAGAAGGCGTGGCATGTAATTCTCGACGCCAACGTCACCCACTTGCTGGCGGCACTCGGCCTGGTCACGGTAGGCGCGGGTGCGATCAAGGGGTTCGGCGTCACGCTCGGCATCGGCATCCTGACTTCGCTGTTCACCTCCGTGACCATGACCCACGCGATCACCGCGCTGATCCACGGTGGACGCCGCCGGAAACTCAAGACGCTCTGGGTCTGACGCTTGCTGCTTCCTCTCTGCGGAGAGGGGTTCAAAGAGAACGCGAACCACATGGAAATCTTCCACCACGACCTCAACATCAACTTCCTCGGCGCGCGCAAGATCAGCGTCACCATTTCGGTGATCCTGATCCTGGTGTCGATCTGGGCGATCACCGTCAGGGGCCTCAACTACGGCCTCGATTTCACCGGCGGCATCCTGATCGAGGTGAATTACCAGAAGCCCGTCGACGTCGGCGATGTCCGTGGTGCGCTGACCAAGGCGGGATTCGAGCATGCCGTGGTGCAGAGCATGGGCGGCACCCGCGAGATCTCGATCCGCCTGCAGTCCCCGAAGCAGACCGGCAAGGCGGACAAGCAAAGCCCGGATCAGGTGGCGGCCGAGGTCTCCAAGCGGGTGCTGGCGGCCCTTGGGGCCGCGCACCCGGGCGTGAAACTCGCCCAGCCACCGGACTTCGTCGGCCCTGAGGTCGGCCAGGAATTGAAGACCAGCGGTATTTATGCGGCGATCGTGGTGATCATCGGAATCATGATCTACCTGTGGGCGCGCTTCGAGAAGCGGTTCGCGTTCGCCGCGGTGGCCAGCGAAATCCACGACACGATCATCACGGTCGGGATCATCGCGCTGGTGCAGCGCGAGTTCGACATGACGGTGCTGGCTTCGATCCTCGCGGTCATCGGCTATTCGATCAACGACAAGGTGGTAGTGTTCGACCGGGTGCGCGAACTGTTCCGGCTGACCCGCAAGGCCGATACGCCGCAGATCCTCAACCGCGCGATCAACAACACCCTCTCGCGCACCATCATCACCTCGGTGTTCACCGCCATCACCATGGCGTCGCTGTGGCTGTTCGGCGGTTCCGCCGTGCACGGTTTCGCGATCACGATGCTGATCGGGATCCTGGTGGGCACGCTGTCGTCGATCTTCTTCGCCAGCCCGATGCTCCTGTGGCTCGGCGTCACGAAGAAGGATCTGATGCCGGTGACCCGGGAAAATCCGGAGCTGGCGCGCCGGCCGTAGGGCGCGCCGCCCGCCGCAGGATGGTGGTGTGCTTGCAGGAGCGCGACCCGTGCGCGACAGGATCGGCGTGCGGCATCGGTCGCGGGCATGGCCCGCTCCTACATTTGCAGCGCCGCTCCGAGCCCGGCGCTGCTCCCGGCCTTGCTGCATCCCTGTTCCCGCTCTTGCGTGCAGGAGCACGCCTTGCGCGCGACAGGATCGGCGTGCGGCATCGGTCGCGGGCATGGCCCGCTCCTACATTCGCGGCGCCGCTCGGGATTCGGATCCGCGGTCTGGGCGTTTCTATTTTTCCTAGCGCATCGACAAGAAGTCGGGGCTGACCGCAATCCGGACGGCGTCGAGCCGCAGGCGCGCCTTGGCGACCGCGGCGAGCAACGCCTCCTGCGTGGCTTCGGCACCCGCGATTTCCTCCGGCCGCACCGAGGCGTTGATCGCAGCGAGCGCGCGCAACCGCTCGACGCGTGCGTGCAGCGCAGCGCCAGCCCGCGCCCCGGCGTCGACAGTCACCTCGCGCGCGCGCTCTCCGGCGAGAGCGGCGGCTTTGTCCAGCATCGGCGGCACGAGCTGCGAGAGGTGGCGGCGATAGCGGGAAACGTCGAGCGGGCGTTCGCGGGCCCGCGCAAGGGATGGGGGAGACGGCGTGTAGTCGCGCGGTGCGAGGCGTGAATCGACGCACACGGTGATCGGCGTCGGCGGCAGGAATCGCGGCACATCCAGCCGCACGTCGGCTACGCATTCCGCAATGTACAGGGCCTCCAGCAGGACGCTGCGCGGTGGCAGCGCGGGATCGACCAGGAACGCGGCGTTCCCGAATTCCCCGGTCAGCAGCAGGTCGAAGGCGCCCCGCACCAGCGGGTGGTCCATCCGCGGCAAGTCGAGGTCTTCGCGCGCGAGCGCGAGCGCGCGATCGAAGGTGGCCCGGCGCGGACCATCCGCGAAGCCGGGCAGGGCGTCGGTGGACAGGAATTCGGGGTCCAGCAGGATGATGCCGCCACCGAGGTCCTCGGCGTGCACGCCGAACGGCTCGAAGCACTGCTGAATCAACGCATGCGTCTGCTCATCGCAATCCGCGTCGCGCATCGCCGCGAGGAGCGTCGCGCCGCCGGCATGGCGGGTGGCGAGTTCGAGCAGGCGGTCGCGGCCGTCCCGGATTGCCTGCGAAAGCTCCGCATGCGCGCCAGCCG
>JBOHYO010000241.1:0-4708 GCA_050737935.1 Rhodanobacteraceae bacterium | reverse complement strand
CTCCTACGAACTGATGCGGGGTCGCATCGAAGCGAGCGGCGAACGGCGCAAGCTGGGACTGGAAGACCGCCGATACGCGGTGGTGACCCTGCACCGTCCGTCGAACGTCGATGAGGAAGCGCCGCTCGCGGCGCTGGTGCGGCAATTGACCGCCATCGCGGCGAGATTGCCGTTGGTGTTTCCGGTGCATCCGCGCACCCGCAAGAACCTGGAGACCTTCGGCCTTTGGGCGGCACTCGCCGATGCGCCCGACATGCAACTGATCGATCCGCTCGGCTATGTGGATTTCATGAACCTCGTCTGCGGCGCGCGCCTCGTCATCACCGATTCGGGCGGTGTCCAGGAGGAAACCACCTACCTCGACATCCCCTGCCTGACACTTCGCACCACCACCGAACGGCCGATCACGATCACCCAGGGGACCAACCGGCTGTTGGGCGCGGGCGAACTGGCCTCGGCAGTGGAGGAGATCCTCGCCGGCTGCTGGCCGCATGGGCGCAAGCCCGAACTGTGGGATGGCCAGACCGCGGCGCGCGTGGCCGCCGACATCCGCCGCCGGCTTTTGGACGTTCCCGACATCTGCGAGAGGGCCGAAGGCCGTGCCGAAAACCCGGTCCGCCATGCCGCGGGCAACGCCTGACAGCGCGGCCGCGTCCAAGTGTGCGGTGAAGCGTAGCCCGGATGGAGCACAGCGAAATCCGGGAACCGCCTCCCGGATTTTGGCGCCACGGCGCTTGCATCCGGGCTACGGGTTTGATGCGACGGTTTCGCACGGTACTCGCAGAACAACGCATCGGTGTTCGCGTGTGGCCTTTTCCCCCTCACCCCAGCCCTCTCCCCCAACGATGGAGCCGTTGGGGGAGAGGGAGCAATCCGGATCATCCCGAGCGATGCGCCTTGGATCCGGTGATTCATCGCAAAAATTCGTGGGGAAACCTCAGAGATGGAGGGGAGCGGCTTTTTCAACGCGCGAAAAGACTTCACTCGCCGGCGCCAGCCGGCGGTCGATTGAGTACTGACCAGCACCTCACGCGGGATCGTCTTCATGCACCTCATCGTCATCGCCAGCTACCTGACTGCCGCCGCCGCATTCTTCGCGGGCTCGGCGTTGCTGGCAGTCGGCTGGCGTGGACAGCGCACGGGCGCGGCGCTGATCCTGGCCATGCTGGTCACCGCGCTGTGGGGCGTATCGCTCGCGTACGTCGAATGGCTGCGCACGCTGGAGGCCAACTGGATCCTGCTGGCAGAGGTGCTGCGCTACGGCGCCTGGCTGATTTTCCTGGGCGCGCTGTTCAGCGCCTGGCCGATGTCGCGCCTGCTGCGCGGCCTGCGCGCGGGCGCGCACGCGCTATGGATCGTGCTTGCACTGTATTGCCTGTGGCCGGTGATCGGGCTGCCGCAGGTGATCGGAGTGCCGTTCCGCGCCGGTATCCCGTTGATTGGCGTGCTGGTACTTGCGCTCATCGGCGTGATGTTCCTCGAACAGCTCTACCGCAACGTCCAGCCGGAACAACGCTGGGCGCTCAAGTTCCTGGTGATCGCGCTCGGCGTGCTGTTCGCCTACGACATCTTCCTGTACTCCTACGCATTGCTCTACCGGCAATTCAACGCCAGCGCCTGGGCGGCACGCGGCTTCATCGACGTGTTGCTGGTGCCGCTGCTGCTGGTCGCGGCGGCCCGCAACCCGCGGTGGTCACTGGACGTGGGCGTATCGCGGCGCGCGGTGTTCTATTCCTCGAGCCTGCTGATCGTCGCGTTCTACATCATCGCCACGGCCATCGGCGGCTACTACGTGCGCCTGTACGGCGGCGACTGGGGCCGGATCGCGCAAATCACGCTGGTCTGCTTCGCGTTGCTGATCGTGCTGTTGCTCGCGACGTCCGGCCAGGCGCGCGCGCGCCTGCGGGTGTTCCTGCACAAGAATTTTTACAGCTTCCGCCACGACTATCGCCAGGAATGGCTGCGGCTGACAGCCACCCTTTCGGCCGACGACATCGAGCTGCCGCAGCGCGCGGTGCGGGCGATGGCGCAGATCATGGACAGCCCGGCCGGCGCGCTGTTCATGCGCGACGAGGCCGATGAATTCGTGCCGGAAGCACAATGGAACATGTCGACGACGGTGACCATGACGTTCCCCGCACACCTGCCGGCGCTGGAGTTCATGCGCGAACGCCGGTGGATCTATGACCTGACCGAAGCGGAGCCGCTGGACGACGAGCGGCTGCGCGCGCCCGCGGAACTTGCCGGCCTGCCCAGGGCCTGGTTGCTGGTGCCATTGCTGCTGCAGGACCGGCTGGTCGGTTTCCTGGTACTGGCGCAGGCTCGCGCGCGTCGCGAGTTCGACTGGGAAGACATCGACCTGTTGCGCACCGCCGGAAGCCAGGTGGCGGGCATCCTGGCGCAGGCGACCGACGCACGACGCCTCGCCGAGGCGCGTCAGTTCGAGGGTTTCAACCGGCTCACGGCATTCCTGATGCACGATTTGAAGAACATCGCGGCGCAGCAATCGCTGCTGCTGCAGAACGCCGAGCGCCACAAGGGCAATCCGGCATTCATCAACGACATGCTCGTCACGGTGGCGAATTCCGTGCAGCGGATTGGGCACCTGCTCGAGCAGTTGCGCGGCGGTACGGCGCCAGCCGCACAAGGCCGCGTGCAATTGGCAACGGTCATTGCCAAGGCGATCGGCGAATGCCGCGCGCAGCCGCCGCTGCCGACATTCGATGCGCCGGCAGACGAGCTGTGGGTGCGCGCCGACGCCGACCAGCTCGCCACGATCCTGGGACATGTCATCCGCAACGCGCAGGACGCGGCAATGGCGCACGGGCGTGTTACGCTGACACTCAAGCGCGAATCCGGACAGGCCGCGATCGAAATCGAGGATGACGGGGTGGGCATGGATGAGGACTTCATCCGCAACCGGCTGTTCAAGCCGTTCTTCACCACCAAGGCGAGTAGGGGCATGGGCATCGGCGCGTATCAGGCGCGCGAATACGTTCGTTCGCTGGGCGGTTCCATGCGCGTGGACAGCCACCCCGGCGAAGGCACCGTGTTCGCGATCCACTTGCCGCTGACGGAACCTGCGGGTGATGCGACCGCGGCCGACACGCTGAAGGCCGCGTCGTGAACAGCGGAAAGCAACGCTGTCTGCTGATCGTCGAGGACGACGCCGGGCTGCAGAGTCAGTTGCGCTGGAGCTTCGAGGATTACGACGTGGTCATGGCCGGCGACCGCGCGGGCGCGCTCGCGGCGCTGCAAAGTCACCAGCCGGCGGTGGTGCTGCAGGACCTCGGGTTGCCACCGGATGCCTCCGGCACCACCGAGGGCTTCGCCACGCTCGCGGAAATCCTCGAGCAGGCGCCGCACACCAAGATCATCGTGGCCACCGGCAATGGTGACCGCGACAACGCCGTCAAATCGATCGGCGCCGGCGCGTACGATTTCTGCTCCAAGCCGCTGGACCTGGAAATGCTGCGCCTGATCGTGGACCGCGCGTTCCGGGTCCACGAACTGGAGGCCGAGAACCGCAGGCTCCGTAGTAGCCAGTCCGACGGAGCGCTCGAAGGCATCATCGGCAGCAGCCAGGCCATGCAGGATGCCTGCCGGCTGATCGAGAAGGTCAGTCCGTCGAATGCAACCGTGCTGCTCCTCGGCGAAACCGGCACCGGCAAGGAATTGTTCGCGCGCGCGGTGCACCGCCTGAGCAACCGGCGCGACGGGCCGTTCGTCGCGATCAACTGCGCCGCAATTCCCGAAACGCTGCTGGAAGCCGAACTGTTCGGTCACGAGAAAGGCGCCTACACCGGCGAGCACAAGCAGACCAAGGGCAAGATCGAGCTGGCCATCAATGGCACCCTGATGCTCGATGAAATCGGCGACATGCCGTTTGCGTTGCAGGCCAAGCTGCTGCGTTTCCTCGAAGAGCGCGTGGTGGAGCGCATCGGCGGGCGCGAACTGATTCCGGTCGACGTGCGCATCATCTGCGCGACGCATCAGGACCTGCCCGAGCGCATCCGCGAGGGGCGTTTCCGCCAGGATCTGTTCTATCGCGTCAGCGAGGTGAGCATCCGCCTGCCGCCGCTGCGCGAACGGCCGGGCGACGCGGTGCCGCTTGCGCGGCATTTCCTCGAACTCGCGGCCAGCCGCCATGGACGCTCGGTCCGCGG
This sequence comes from Rhodanobacteraceae bacterium, assembly GCA_050737935.1. Classification (GTDB taxonomy): domain Bacteria; phylum Pseudomonadota; class Gammaproteobacteria; order Xanthomonadales; family Rhodanobacteraceae; genus 66-474. The sequence goes on along the minus strand of JBOHYO010000241.1, from coordinate 542 downwards.
CTTCAGCGCCAAGGCGATCAAGGCGATCGAGACCTACCCGTGGCGCGGCAACGTGCGCGAACTGGAGAACGCCGTCAACAGCGCGGTCATCATGTCCGACGGCAAGCAAATCGGCCTGAACGAGTTGCACCTGGGCGCGTTCGGCGAGGACGTGCTGGACCTGCGCCAGGTTCGGATCGATGCGGAAAAGCGCGCCATGCAGCGCGCCATGACCCAAGCCGGCGGCAATCTTTCACGGGTGGCGGCGCTGCTCGGCGTGAGCCGGCCGACGCTCTATGATCTTCTGGACAAGCATGGCTTGAAAAAGCCTTCCGATTAGAACCGTCCCCTCTCCCTTTGGGAGAGGCGGCCTTCGGCCGAGCGCGTAGCGCCGGATGAGGGTCCGGCAACACGCGTGGGTTGGGATCTGCCGAGGTTGGTGCCCTGGTGTTTCAGCGTACCCTCACCCGCCCCGTCGGGGAGCGCTACGCGCTCGGCCGAAGGCCGCCTCTCCCAAAGGGAGAGGGGACGGTTCTAATCGGAAGGCTTTTTCAAGCCATGCT
>JBOHYO010000240.1:0-2271 GCA_050737935.1 Rhodanobacteraceae bacterium | reverse complement strand
GCCACTGGGCGGCAGCGTCCACACGCTGCCTGCCGCGCGGATGTTGCCAGCGTAAACCGGCTTGCCGTCCGCGTCGCGGAGGAAGCTGCGGGTGCCGTCGAACGCATGGTCATTCCACGCGCCCAGCGTGAAGCGCGCCTGGACGCGATCGGTGATGGCGACGCCGACCTGCAACGTCGCCTGCGTCTGGGTGGTGTGTTCGAGGCTGTTGGCGCCGTAGACCAGCCGTGGCGTGCCATTGATGTTGCGGTCGAGGGTGGCGCCGGTCACCGCGATCGCGTCAGCCGGATCACCGCCGAGGCGCGCGATCGCGTACTGCATCGGCTGGGCGTGGTTGTCGAGCCGGTCGACCGACAGCAACCAGCGCCAGCGCCCGCGGTGGTCACCGAGGTACGCGCCGGCCTGGTTGCCTTCATAGCTGTCGCCCGCGCCGTAATCGTCGTGGAAATCCTGCGAGAAATATTGCGCATGGGCACCCGCCGTGAAATGCTCCGGCAGGCGCGTATCGATCAGCACGGTGTTGCCGATGGAGTTGCCGGGATAGAGCGCCGAGTAAGGGCCGTACAACACGCGTACCGATTCGATCGTCTGCGGTGCGACCATGCCCCAACGCGGCGCGCCATTCCAGCCGTTGGTCATGAAGTTGGAAAGCAGCAGCCCGTCGGCGTACACGATGCTGCGCGCGCTTTGCAGCGTTCCCGTGTCACGACCGCTGATGATGGCGGCGGGATCGCCGATGTAACGCTGGCGCACCTGCAGGTTCGGGAGATAGCGCAACACGTCGGCGCTGTCTGCAATGTTCTGTTGCGACAGTTGCTTTTGCGAGACCTCCGCACTGACGCCGGTCGTCGCGGTGGCCGGCAACGCAGTGCCCTCGACCTTGACGGTGGGGAGTATCTGCGGCGAGGACGATGCGCCGAACGCGGGCATGGCCAGTGCTCCCAGCACAGCAAGCGTGCGCGGCCACCGATCCCGCGCCGGGGCGGGACGCAGTTTTCGGAATCGCCCCACGCTACGCGCAACCAACGCCATTGAAATGCGAATGCATCTCACTAGTATACAGGCCGATCATCTCCGCGACCATGGCACCCACCGTCTGCCGCCGCCGATCAGCGGCGCGGCGAAAATGTAACGTAGTCTCCAGCTTGGGAACCAACCAAGGCACGGTGAGGCGAGCGCCGACGGGACTGGTGCGCCTATTTGTTCAAAGAGGTCATTGATGGTGCCAGGCCTTGGCTTGAATCTTTTCGCGGACCTTCAACCGTCCCCGTTGCATAATCACGCAGGCACAATTTCCGCGAACAGTCCGTTGGCGCTGCGGACACTTGCGGATCAAGGTTGCCAAGACGTGGCTCCCGTGGTGGCCGGGCTCTGGCGCTGGCGGCAACCCGCTGTGCGACTTGCATGCCGCAACCATCGTGTTCCCTTCGCTTTGATGACGAGGCCGCATCCATGTCGCTGAAGCTCGATTTCGAATTGATGGCTCGCTACAACCAGTGGATGAACGAGCGTCTGTACGCCGCAGCGGCCGCGTTGGACGAGAAAGATCTTCAGGCAGACAAGGGCGCGTTCTTCGGCTCGATTCTCGCCACGTTCGACCACATCCTGGCAGCAGACGTCCACTGGATGAAGAGGTTTGCCTCGGCCTTTCCGGAATTGAAGTCGCTCGATGATGTCCGACGGATTCCCCTGCCCGCCTTGGTTCGCGGCATCACGTTTCCCGATTTCGTCCAGCTACGAACGAGGCGCGCCGAAATGGATGCGGCGCTCATTGCTTTCACGCAGGAAGCCAGCGACGCGCTGTATGGGGAGCCGCTGAGCTATTCGAACAGCGCGGGCGAATCCCACACGAAGCAGTCGGGTCTGGTGCTGCGGCACATGTTCAACCACCAGACGCACCACCGCGGACAAATCACCACGGTGTTCAATCAGCTCGGAATCGATGTCGGCGTTACCGACTTGGCAGCGCTTGTGCCGGAATGTTGAATCCGGTCGATGTCGCGCGGCGACCTCGCTTCGCATCATGCGCGATTGCGTTCGCGCCAGGCACGTGTCTTCTGCCGGTTCCCAGAGCCGTGACGAACGCCATCGGCGATTGCCCGGCTTGGTCCTTGGACGCCCACCACCTTACATTCACTTGGGCAGCTTGGTCAGCGCCTTGCCCTTGTGCGCCGCCACGTGATCGGTCTTGTCGCTCTTGATCTCGTACTGCGGATCGTCCGGGCTGGCGCGGTGGGTGTGGCCCTTGTAGTCGAAATCCTTCTTGTGGAT
>JBOHYO010000239.1:0-8495 GCA_050737935.1 Rhodanobacteraceae bacterium | reverse complement strand
CTGGTGGACCAAGCAGGACCGGGAGAGGTTCGACCAGTTGGAGGCGGAACTGGAAAAACAATATGACGTTTACGCGCCGATTCCAGGCAAGCCCAACCTGCACGTCAACGGCAAACTGACGATCAGGGAGGACACGGCCGACCTCGGTGGCCTCAACATCGCGTACACCGCCTTGCAGAACGCGCTCAAGGCCAACCCTCAGGAGGCCGACGCCAAGATCGATGGCGAAACCCAGGATCAGCGCTTCTTCCTCAGTGCTGCGAGGGTCTGGGAAGGCACCGCCCGTCCGAAGTACGCGGAACTTGCACTGAACGTCGACCCGCACGCACCTGCGAAGATCCGTGCATTCGCATCGGCCAGCAACATGCCGCAATTTGCCCAGGCTTTCCAGTGCAAGCCGGGCGAGAAGATGATGCGCAAGGATCCGGTCAAGATCTGGTAACCCTCACAAGCTCATGCCGCGGGCACGTGACGCGGCTGGTTCGCAGTTTGAAGTCGCCCCGTCCAACGGGGCGACTTTTTTGCATGGGTGCCAGCCCGCGCCGACCGTGAGCGCTTGCCCGCAAACGCACCCGAATGCGTGACTTTCGGCACGGCCGCACCTCATGGCACGCGGATGCTGGCACAATCAGCGGTTCTAATCGCGCGCTGCCAGCGTGGCGACAAATTGATTCGCATCGCCAAAGGACCTCCACATGCAAAAATCCCTGATGACCCCGATCGCGCTGGCCGTGTGTGCAGCCCTTGCGATGTCCGGTTGCAGCAACACTACTTCGCAGAATGCGTCGGCACCGGCGTCCGCCCCGGCTGCCTCGGCATCGACGTCAGCGCCGTCCCCCGCGAGCACCGCCCCGGCGCCAGGTTCGACCGTGGCCATCCCGGCCGATCAACCGATGGCATTCACACTCGATGACCAGTACAACCCCTGCAACGACTTCGCCGAGTACGTGAACGCGAAGTGGAACAAGGCCAATCCGATTCCCGCCGACCAGACCCGCTGGGGTGCGTTCGGCATCCTGCACGAGCGGAGCATGCAGGAGCAGAAGCAGATCCTCGAGAGCGCCGCGCAGGGCGTCAGCGACCACAACGGCAGCAAACTCGAGCAGAAGCTCGGCAACCTGTATGCCGCCGGGATCGACACCGCCACCATCGACAAGCTCGGCTACGACCCGATCAAGCCGCAACTGACGGCCATCGATGCACTGAAGACGCCCGCCGACATCGCCGACTTCATCAATACCAGCTTCGACAACGGCGACAGCTACATCTTCGCGTTCGGGTCGGGCGCCGACTTCAAGGACGCGACCACGCAGATCGGCTACGTGTTCCAGGACGGCCTCGGCCTGCCGACCCGTGACTACTACCTGTCGCCGAAGTACAAGGATATCCGCGACGCCTATGTCAAGTACGTCGCCAAGTCGCTGGAGCTGGTGGGCACGCCGGCAGCCGATGCGAAAAAGCAGGCCGACGAGGTATTGAAGTTCGAGACCGAGCTCGCCAAGGCGTCGTTGGCACCGGTCGAGCTGCGTAACCTCGACAACGAATACAACTTCGTGACCGTCGCCCAGGCCGACAAGATCAGCCCGCACTTTTCCTGGGAGAAGTTCTTCAAGGCCCAGGGCGTGGACGTTGGCAAGGGCTTCTCGCTGTCGCAGCCGAAGTTCATCGCCGAGTTCGACAAGCTGCTCGCGCATGCGCCGGCATCGCAGTGGCAGGCCTACCTGAAGGCCCACCTGGTCAGCGACTCCTCCACGGCGCTGAGCCAGCCGTTCCAGGAAAACCACTACGAGTTCTACGACAAGACCCTGCGCGGCCAGCCCGAGCAGAAGGATCGCTGGAAGCGCGTCGTGGGCTCGGTCAACCACGCGATGGGCATGGGGCTCGGCGAGCTGTACGTCGCCAAGTACTTCCCGCCCGAATCGAAGCAGCGCGCCGAGCAACTGGTCACCAACGTTCGCGCGGCGCTCAAGGAACACATCGAGAACGTCGACTGGATGAGCGAGGCGACCAAGAAGAAGGCGCTCGAGAAATGGTCGCTGTTCCTGCCCAAGATCGGCTATCCCGACAAGGGCGAGTGGCGCGACTGGTCGGGCCTGACCGTCCAGCCGGGCAAGTGGTACGCCAACCTCGAGGCGGCGTCGAAGTACAACTACCACTATGACATCGACAAGATCGGCAAGCCGACGGATCGCAAGGAATGGCACATGACGCCGCAGACGATCAATGCCTATTACGATCCGACTACCAACACCATCAACTTCCCCGCCGCGATCCTGCAGCCGCCGTTCTTCTACGCCAAGGGCGACGACGCCGTGAACTACGGCGGCATCGGTTTCGTGATCGGCCACGAGTCCAGCCACGGCTTCGATGACCAGGGCAGCCAGTTCGATGGCCACGGCAACCGCGTCAATTGGTGGACACCGAAAGACAAGAAGGCGTTCGACGAGCGCACCGCGGCGCTGGTCAAGCAGTACGACAGCTACACGCCGATCCCGGGCAAGCCGGACCTGCACGTCAACGGCAAGCTGACGCTGGGTGAGGACATCGGCGACCTGGGCGGCCTCAACATCGCCTACACCGCCTTGCAGACCGCGCTGAAGCAGAATCCGAAGGAAGCCGACGAGAAGATCGACGGCATGACCCAGGACCAGCGGTTTTTCCTCAGTTCCGCGCGCGTGTGGGAAGGCACCACCCGTGAAAAGACCGCGGAACTGCTGTTGAACGTCGATCCGCACGCGCCCGCCCAGATCCGCGCGTTCGCCACGGCCGCCAACATGCCGCAGTTCGCGCAGGCGTTCCAGTGCAAGCCCGGCGACAAGATGGCGCACACGGGCGACAAGCTGGTGAAGATCTGGTAAGAGCCGGGACTCGGGAAAAGCGTAAATCGTATCCAAGCCTGAACTTCAAACGCCGCACACAAGTGCGGCGTTTTTTTTCGCCGCGAGCACGGAAGCCCGCGATCGCAGCACCGCGTCGGCAAGATCGCCCTGACCTGCATCATATTCGTATTGCGAATCGTTCGCATTTGCCTTAGTATCCGCCGTGCTTCCCGCGCAGTTCCATGCACGGGCCAACACATCGGTCGCCGATTTGCGGCTTCGCGATCCCGCGTCTACATCGGATTTGCGCGATCGCACCGCCCCGGCGCACAGGAACAAGGCCAACAACTTCATGTCCGGCATCAAGCACCGCAAGCACACTGCCAGTCGCTGCAAGCACCGTCCGCTCGCTCTTTCCACCTTGATGACCGGCATCGCGCTGAGCCTGCCGTCGTTCGCTGCAGGTCCATCGCCGACGCCGGGACCCGCGGCAGCGGGGGCGCCAACCCAACTGCCCACAATCCAGGTCAAAGGCACGCGCAATCCGTACAAGATCGACGTGGTGGATTCCCCGAAGTTCACCCAGCCGCTGCTGGACACGCCGCAGACCATCACCGTGATCGGCAAGGAAATCATCGAGCAGCAGGGCGCCACAACGCTCACCGAGGCGCTGCGCAACAGTCCCGGGGTCGGGACCTTCTACGTCGGCGAGAACGGCAGCACCTCGACCGGCGACGCCATCTACATGCGCGGTTTCGATACTTCGGGCAGCATCTTCGTGGATGGCGTGCGCGACCTCGGGTCGGTGTCGCGCGACGTGTTCGACGTCGAACAGGTGGAAGTCACCAAGGGACCGGACGGAACCGAGTACGGCCGCACCGCCCCGACCGGCGCGATCAACATGGTCAGCAAGCAGCCCCGCTCCAGGGATCATCTGGAGGCATCGGTCGGCTACGGCAGTGCCGACCATCGACGCGTCACCGCAGACTGGAACCAGGCGATCGACCGGCACACGGCGTTCCGTCTCAACGTCATGGGCCAGAAGAGCGGCGTCGCCGGGCGCGATGAAGTGCGCGAAGACCGTTGGGGCATCGCGCCGTCGCTCGCGTTCGGGCTGGGCACACCGACGACCGTCTTCGTCGACTACCTGCACGTCACCCAGGACAACGTGCCGGACGGCGGGGTTCCGACCGTCGGGCTGCCGGGCTATTCGACGCCCGATCCGTCGCGTTCTTTCCTGGATGATGCGCCGCGCGTCGACCCCTCCGGCTTCTACGGCGCCGATGCCGACCACGACCGCGTGAAAGCGGACAGGTTCACCGTGATCGCGAACCACAATTTCGACAATGGCATCGCCGTGCACAATACCTTTCGCTGGGGTCGCACCCACGAGGATTACCTGCTCACGTCTTTCATGGGCAGCGCGGAGCGCCTCGCGACTCCGGATCCGGCCGACCGGTCGACCTGGACGATTGCGCGCAGCAATCCGACCTTCAAGGACCAGACCAATCGCATCCTCACCAACCAGGCCAACCTCACCGCGCATGTCGGCAGCGGCCCGGTCGAGCACGATCTCAGCACCGGCGTCGAGCTGACCCGCGAGGAGATCCGCACCGGTGGCACCGGCGCCCTGGATGACAGTGCATGGACGGCCGCGAACCTGTATGTCCCGGATCCGCACACCGCCACCGGACTGGTCATCGGCGACACCGGCGCATGGAGCAGAGGGCGCACCGATACCGCCGCCGCCTACCTGTTCGACACGATGCACCTCGGCGAGCGCTGGCTGGTCACGGCAGGCGCTCGCATCGACCACTACAACACGGATTTCCATGGCGTCGAACCGTGCGAAAGTTCGCGCCGCGCGCCGCTGTGTGACGGCAACCCGACCGGCACGCCACTGCCTTCGGTGGATGCCGACCTGGACGGCAACCTGTTCGGCTACAAACTGGGCATTGTGTACAAGCCGACCGCGAACGGCAGCGTGTACGCGAACTTCGCGGCCTCGGCCCAACCGCCCGGCGGCGGCAATCTGGAATTGAGTTCGTCCGCGAAGAGCGCCGACAACCCGGTTTTCGATCCGCAACACGCGCGCACCGTCGAAGTGGGCACCAAGTGGGACGTATTTGGCGACCAGTTGCGACTGACCGCCGCGCTGTATCGCACGGTGGTCACCAATCTGGTTGAACAGGATCCGGTCGACCTGCAGTACTACCAGGTCGGCCGCCAGCGAGTGCAGGGGATCGAACTCGGCGCGGTCGGACGGATCACGCAGAACTGGGCGGTCAGCGCCGGCTACACCCTGATGGATGCAAAAATCACCCGCGGCGCCGCCGTGGCCGAAGACGGTTCGGACGCCCTGCCATACACGCCCAGGAGCGCGTTCACGGCATGGTCCACGTGGCGGCTGCCCCACCACTTCACGATCGCCACCGGCGCGCGCCATTCCGGAGAAATGCGGCGAGGCACCGACGGTGCCGTCGGCACGCCTGCCTTCACCAAGGCGTACTGGGTGTTCGATGCGATGGCGAGCTACGCCATCAACCGGCATACCCGGCTGCAGTTGAACGTCTACAATCTGTTCGACAAGCACTACGTCGCCGCCATCAACAAGAGCGGCTACCGCTACACGCCCGGCACGCCGCGCTCGGTGCTGCTGACGTTGAACATCCAATACTGATCTGGGTCTGTTACCGCCATGCCACGTGAGTCGCGTTGCTTCCGCAGCGGTTGCCAGACAAGGCGCGCGCCGCAGCGCCATTGTGGTTCCATGGGCAAGGCGCGCACCCCCGTATGGCGACCGCTGCGGAGCAACCCTCCGGCCAACGGCGCGGCCATGTGGCATGGTGGTAGACCCTGATGCTCCTTCACATCGAGCACGTCCTCGACGCCGCGGCGGTTGCGCGCATGCTCGCGCGACTGGATGCCGCCGAATGGACCGACGGTCGCGAAACCGTTGGCCCGCAGGGCGCCCAGGTCAAACGCAACCAGCAGCTTCCGGATGCGTCCCCGCTTCGGATGGAAATGGGCCGCGAAGTGCTCGCCGCGTGCGCGCGCCATCCCGGGTTCCATGCGGCCACCCTGCCCGTGAGGATCCTGCCGCCGCGCTTCAACCGCTACGCAAACGGCGGCAGCTACGACGCGCACGTCGATGGGGCGGTGATGACGCTCGCCGACGGCAGCCAGTTGCGCAGCGACGTCGCCTGCACCGTGTTCCTGGCGGAACCCGACAGTTACGCGGGCGGCGAATTGATCGTCGAGGACACCTACGGTGAGCACGAGGTCAAGTTGCCGGCGGGCGATGCCATCGTGTATCCGGCAAGCAGCCTGCATCGCGTGGAACCGGTGACCCGCGGCGCACGGATCGCCGCGTTCTTCTGGATCCAGAGCGTGGTGGGCGACGAGACGCAACGCCGCACACTACTGCAGTTGGACACCGCGATCCGTCGGCTCGCCGCCGGCGCAGCCGACGCGGACGCGGTCAAGCAGCTTACCGGCGTGTATCACAATCTGCTGAGGCAGTGGGCGCAGACGTAGGGAACATCGGACGCTCGGCAGCGTAGCTCGCGACGCGCGATAATAGACGGCTTTCCAGACAAACGAAGTGTCCATGGACTACACGCCCGGGCAACGCTGGCTTTCGGAGGCCGAGCCCGAACTCGGCCTCGGCACGGTCCTGCGCATCGATGACCGCGCGGTGCAGGTCCTGTTCGCGAAATCCGGCGTGGTGCGCAACTACTCGGCCCAAGGTGCGCCGCTCGCGCGCGCGACCTTCCGGGTAGGCCAGCGGGTCGCCGGGCGCGGCGTCTCCTTCGTCGTCGAACGCATCGACCTGCGTGACGGGCTGCTGGTGTACTCGGGCGAAAAGCGCGAACTCGCCGAAGGCCAACTCGACGACGAACAGTCGCTGTCATACGCCGACGCGAGATTGATCTCGGCACGCATCGACAAGCCACATCACTACGAACTTCGCAAGCAGGCATTGCTGGCGCGCGCGGCGGCACGCCGGTCCGAGGCGTGGGGCATCCTGTCCGCGCGGATGGACCTGCTGCCCCACCAGCTCGGGGTGGTGGCGGCCTGCATGGAGCGCGAGCACCCGCGTGCCCTGCTCGCCGACGAGGCCGGGCTCGGCAAGACCATCGAAGCAGGCATGCTGATCGCGCGCATGCTCGCGACCGGTCGCGCCGCGCGCGTGTTGATCCTGCTGCCCGATGCGCTGGTCGTGCAATGGTTCGTCGAATTGCGCCGCCGCTTCCAGCTCGATTTCGCGATCCTCGACGCGGAACGCTGCACCGCGATCGCAACGGCCGAGCCGGCCGACAACCCCTTCGCCGGGGAGCAACTCGTGATCGCCTCGCTGGCGTGGATGGCTGGCGACCCGCAGCGCATCGCGCAGGCGGTCGAGGCGGGATGGGATCTGCTGGTGGTGGACGAGGCGCACCATCTTGAGTGGACGCCGGAAGCCGCAAGTCCGGAGTACCTCGCCGTCGAGGCGTTCGCTGCGGTCGCGCCAAGCGTGGTGTTGCTGACCGCGACCCCCGAACAGCTCGGGCGGCGCGCGCATTTTGCGCGGCTGCGCCTCCTCGATCCGGCCCGCTTCGACGACCTCGACCGCTACCTCGCGGAAGCCGACCGCTACGCGACGCTGTCGCCCGTGGCCGAACGGATCGCCGCCGCCGGACCGCTGGACCAGAATGTACGTGCCGAGCTGTGCAACCGATTCCCCCACGATCCCGCGTTGCACGCGCTGGTGGCCGGTTACCCGGAGTCGGCCGATGCGCTTTTGTCGGCGCTGATCGACCGCCACGGCACCGGGCGGGTGATGTACCGCAGCCGCCGCGAAGGGGTTGGCGGATTTCCGCCCCGCCAACTCGACATCGGCGCCGCCGCGAAACTGGGTCCCGAGACGCCGGCCGACTTGCTCGCCGAATTCGAGGACGACATGCACTCGATGCCGGGAACGGCACAGCGTGCGCTCGACTATGCCAACGATCCGCGCCTCGCATGGGTGGTGGAGCTGCTCGGCGAACATCGTGACGACAAGTTCCTGCTGATCGCCAGTAGCCGGGCCAAGATCGAGGCGCTCGACGCCGCATTGCGCATGCGCACCGGTGCCAGCGTGGCGCTGTTCCACGAAGGCCTGACACTGCTGCAGCGGGATCGCGCCGCTGCGTGGTTTGCCCAGCCCGACGGCGCGCGCCTGCTGCTGTGTTCGGAGATCGGTTCGGAGGGTCGCAACTTCCAGTTCACGCATCGGCTCGTCCTGTGGGACCTGCCGCTCGATCCCGACCTGGTCGAACAGCGCATCGGCCGGCTCGACCGGATCGGACAGCGCCACACCGTGACGCTGCACGTGCCGATGCTGCCGGGCACCGCGCAGGAAGCACTGGTGCGCTGGCACGCCGACGGCACGCGGGTGCTGCGTGAATCCCCCGCCGACGGCCGGGAGCTGCTGCGCCGGTTCGGCGGCGATCTCGTGACGGTCGCGCGCGCACACGCGGGCAGCGGCGAATCCGACGATCCGGAAGTCGACGAAGTGATCGCCACGACGGCTGGCGCGCATGCGGAGCTTTCGCAGGCAATCCGGGACGGCCGCGACCGCCTGCTCGAACTCGCCACCCGCCATGCCGGCGGCGCGACGCTCCTCGCGGCGATGCGCGACGCGGATTGCGATGA
>JBOHYO010000238.1:0-4335 GCA_050737935.1 Rhodanobacteraceae bacterium | reverse complement strand
CTTCTAACTTGGACGGTACGCCGGCATTCGGTACTTGGACTGGTGGTTTGCTTGGCGTCGTGGGGCATCAAATGCAAGACCTCAATGCATTTGGTAAGCAGTGGTTTATCAACAATGCTGCGAGCGGCAACTAACTATTCGGTCGAGCGGACGCAAACCCGCTACGCGGGTTGCGTCGGTTACCTCGGCGTTAGCCTGCACAAATATGCCTAATGTCGCACGGCTCTTGATTAACTGCACAATTCATGGCTACAACCTTGTCTCGGCCGTTGTTTGTGGTCACATGATCGAATCTGCGGCGCCTGTCGGGGCTTCGAGTGCGGCGTAACGCCACGGGTTTCGCGAGATGTTATCCATGAAATGTGTTTTGGAACTTCATGGTCAGGTTTTTCACTTGGTAATTTGATGATTTGAAAAAGGGAGGAGCTCATGATGCGTCGAGTGAAGCTTTTGGCATCAGCGATGGCACTGGTGCTGGGTACGGCGGCTGCGGGTGCGGCGATGGCGCAGTCGAACGATGCGAACGTCACGCGCGCAACTCTCGACAACGGTCTGCGGGTGGTGATCGTGCGCGACACGCTGGCGCCGGTGGTGACCACCGAGATGAATTATCTCGCCGGTTCGGACGAGGTGCCGGAAGGTTTTCCAGGTACCGCGCACGCAGTCGAGCACATGATGTTCCGCGGCAGCCCGGGTCTCAGCAAGGATCAGTTGCTGGCGATCGCGTCCGACATGGGCGGCAGCTTCAATGCCGATACCACGGAGGGCGCGACCCAGTATTTTTTCACGGTGCCGGCGCAGGACCTGAATGTCGCGCTGCATGTGGCCGCAATCCGCATGCGCGGCGTCGACATGACCCAGGCCGCCTGGAGCAAGGAACGTGGCGCGATCGAGCAGGAAGTTTCGCGTGACAACTCCAGTCCCATCTACAAGTTCCTGACCCAGTTGCAGGCGCAGATGTTTGCGGGAACGCCGTATGCCTATTCCGGACTGGGTACGCGGCCGTCGTTCGACAAGACCACCGCCGCTGCTCTCAAGAAGTTCCATGACACCTGGTATGCCCCCAACAACGCGATCCTGGTGATCGCTGGCGACATCGATCCAGCGTCCACGCTGACGCAGGTGAAGTCGCTGTTCGGTGACGTTCCGAAAAAGGACCTGCCAGCGCGGCCGGAATTCAACTTCAGGCCGGTGCAAGCCAAAACCATCAAGCTGCCCACCGACTTGCCGGTGGGATTGGCGGTGCTGGCGTGGCGGCTGCCGAGCCTGCGCGACAAGGATTACGCTACCGCGCTGGTGTTGTCGGACGCACTGGGCTCCAAGCGTGGCAAGTTGTTCGAAATGGCGTTGACCGGCAAGGCGCTGTTTGGAGGATTCGGAGGCTCCTTCAAGCCGCACGCGGGGATCGGCTTTGCCGAGGCGGCTTTCCCGCGCGGTGGCGACTCCGCGCAGGTCCTGAAAAATGTCGAGGCCATCATTGCCGAGGCAGCGTCCAAGGGCGTGCCGGCCGAGCTGGTGACGGCGGCGAAGAACAAGGCTATCGCGGATCTCGAATACAAAAAGAATTCCGTGCCGGGGCTCGCAAACGCGTGGTCGCAGGCGCTGGCGTTTCGTGAGGGTGCGTCTCCTGACGACATTCGCGCCGCGATTGCTGCGGTCACACCCGGGCAAGTCAATGCGCTGGCCAAACGCATCTTCGATCCCGCGCATGCGATCACCGCGATCCTCACCCCGACATCCTCGGGCAAGCCGTCTGCGAGCAAGGGCTTCGGCGGGGCCGAGAGCTTCGGTGGCAAGCCGAACGGTGCGGTGACGTTGCCCGCCTGGGCCAAGGCCGACTTCGCCAAGCTCACGCTGCCGGATCTCAAGACCAATCCTTCCTCGTTCACGCTGTCCAATGGGTTGCGCGTGATCGTGCAGCCGGAGTCGGTCAGCAAGACGGTGGAAGTATTCGGTCAGATCGATACCAACCAGGACCTGCAGGCGCCGAAGGGCCAGGAAGGCGTGGCAGACGTCCTGGATTCGCTGTTCAACTTCGGCACCACCGGCATGAACCGCCTGCAGTTCCAGGCTGCGCTGGATGCAATCAGCGCACACGAGAGCGCCGGCGCCAGTTTCTCGCTGGCCGTGCCGTCGGCCAACTTTGCCAAGGGCATGCAGCTCCTCGCCGACAACGAGCTGCACGCGAACATGCCGGCGCAGGCGTTCGCGGTGATGCAACGCAACCAGGCAGGTGCCGTGGCGGGACAAGTCCAGTCGCCGGCATTCCTCGGCACCATTCACCTGGCGCAGGCGCTCTACCCGGCGGGGGATCCGGACCTGCGCTACGCGACGCCGAAAGCGATCACCGGGCTGACGCTTGCGGATGTCCAGGACTATTACAAGCAAACCTTTCGTCCGGACATGACCACCATCGTCATCATCGGTGATGTCACACCGGAAGCGGCGCACAAGGTTGCGGAGGCCGCCTTTGGAGGCTGGAAGGCGTCGGGTGCCAAGCCGAACACCGACTATCCGGCGGTGCCGCCCAACCATGCCAGCGAATTCCGCACGCCGGATTCGTCCGCCGTACAGGATTCGGTGACCCTGTCGGAAACCATCCCAATGAACGAGAACAGCCCCGAGCGCTATGCAATGAACCTCGGCACCCAGATCCTGGGCGACGGTTTCGGTTCGCGGCTGATGCAGGACCTGCGCGTCAAGGCAGGATTGGTGTACGGCGTGTCCAGTGGGACCAGCCTGCAAAAACATCGCGGTACCTTCGACGTCAACTACGGCTGCGACCCCGACAAAGTCGGCCAGGCGCGCACGATGGTGGTGCGTGACGTGAAGCAGATGCAGAACACGCCGGTGGACGACGATGAACTGCACGCCGCGAAGGGCAAGATGTTGCGTACGCTGGCGCTCGGCGAGTCCAGTTTCGGTTCGATTGCGCAGAACTTCCTGAGCCTCTCCATCCAGGGCAAACCGCTCGACAGCGACGCGGTCGCCGCGAAGAAGTACATGGACATGACCGCGGCCGAAATCCAGACGGTATTCAAGAAGGATTTGCGCCCCGATGGTTTCGTCACCGCGGTGAAGGGGCCGGCGGCCAAGGGTTGATGTCGCAGCGCGGACCGATGTGGGCCGGCTCAAGGTGAGCCGCGACGGAGCCGGCAATGGGTGACGACGAAACGGCATCCATCGTCGTCTGCGCCTGTCGGCTCCGCCCACCGGGCTGAGCCGGCTACAGCGCGCGTGCGCCGGTTGTCGCAGGCCTGCTCAAGGAGCGCAGCGAGGGAGCCGGCAAATGGCCTACAACCACTTCGCGCGCTTCAGCACCACGAATAGCGTCACGCAAATGGCGACGGTCGCCACGATGATCGCCGGATAGGCGTACCGGCCGTCGAGTTCCGGCATGCCGTGGAAGTTCATGCCGTACCAGCTCGCCAGCAGCGTCGGTGCGGCCAGCAGCGCCGCCCAGCCGGCGAGGCGCTTGACCACCTCATTCTGGCGAACAGTGATGAGCGACAGGTTCACGTTCATCGCGGCGCCGAGCATCTCGCGCATCGAATTGATGGCGTCGGTGACCCGCATCACGTGGTCCTGCACGTCACGAAAGTACGGCCGCACCGCATCGCGGATCACCTCCGGGTGCAGCCGCACCAGTTGGCCCATGATGTCCTGCAGCGGCGCGGCGGCGAGCTTCAGGGTCAACAATTCGCGTTGCATGTCGTACAGTCGGCGCGAGACCTCGCGGTTGGCGACCTCGCCGAAGATCTCCTGCTCCAGCTCCTGCAGCTCCTGCTTGAAGTCCTGGACGATCGGCAAATAGTTGTCGACGATGAAATCGAGAATCGAGTACAGCGCGTAGCTGGGGCCGAGCGCGAGGTGCGCGGGCGCCTGTTCGCAGGAGCGACGCGCCGGCACGTAGGACAGCGAAGCGCCATGGCGCACGGTCAGCAGATAGCGTTTGCCGATGAAGATGTGGGTTTCGCCGAAGGCGATGTTGCCATCGGTGATCTGCGCGGTCTGCGCGACGATGAACAGCGAGTCGCCGTAGGATTCGAGCTTGGGCCGCTGGTGCGCGCTGTGTGCGTCCTCGACCGCCAGCTCGTGCAGCCCGAACTCGCCCTGCAATTTCTCCAGCAGGGCCTCGTCCGGCTCTATCAGCCCGACCCAGATGAACCCGTCCGGTTGCTCGAGAAAGGCACTGATTTCGTCGACAGTGATATCGCGGATCTTGCGGCCGTCCGCGCCGTACGCTGCGCAGTTGGCGACGGAGGAAACGTCGGCGACCTTGTCCATCCCGCGATTATGCGGGAACCTGCGCGTGCCTGCGCCGCGCCTCCGGTC
>JBOHYO010000237.1:0-4674 GCA_050737935.1 Rhodanobacteraceae bacterium | reverse complement strand
GCTCTTGCCAACAGCGCGGCGTTCCGTTCGGCCTTGGGCAACAACGAGGCGTTCCGCTCGGCGCTTGCCAACAACGAGGCGATGCGTTCGGCGCTGGCCAACAACGCCGCGTTCCGCTCGGCCATGGCCAACAATGCTGCGTTCCGCTCGGCCGTGGCCAGCAGTGAGGCGTTCCGTGCAGCTCTCGCCAACAACGAGGCGTTCCGCTCGGCCGTGGCCAACAATGAGGCCTTCCGCTCGGCGCTCGCCAACAACGCGGCGTTCCGTTCGGCACTGGCCCAGAACGAAGCGTTCCGCTCGGCGCTCGCCAACAATGAAGCGTTCCGTTCGGCGCTGGCAAACAACGCTGCCTTCCGCCAGGCGCTCCACAGTGAAGCGTTCCGCCAGGCGCTGCAGAGTGCCGCCTTCCGCAATGCCATGCAAAGCCAGGCATTTCGCCAAGCCTTGCGGAGCGACGCATTCCGCCAGGCGCTGGCCACCGATGCCGCACGGAGCGCGCAGCGCTAGGCGAGGAGGGCGCGGAGCGCCCCAACCTGAGGCCGGCCGCTCCAGGGGCGAGCCCGCCATTCCAAAAGCCGCCCGCAATTGCGGGCGGCTTTGTTTCCGGAGAGGGGTGTTGCCGCCGGCCGTTGTTGATGCGCGTGGGCCAACAAGCCCATACTTGTGCCGGGGTTGATCAACGTTGGGGGGTGATCGATGAAGCGCTGGGAATTGGTCGCGTTGTTGTGTCTCGCCGCGGCGTTGTCGGCCCGCGCAATCGCCAAATCCCCACCTTTCGAGTTGGACATGCTCGAAACCAGGGACCTGCGGGTGCTGTATACGCCGAGCGATGCCTATCTCGCCCCGTACGCGGTCCAGACCTTCGAGAATTCGATGGATTTCCAGCGGCGCACTTTCGATTACACACCGTGGGAGCGCACCACGGTCGTGCTCACCGACTTCAGTGATTACGGCGACGCGGGGACTTCGGTATCCCCGCACGATCAGGTGACGGTGTACATCGCCCCCGACGACCTGACACTGGAGACCTCGCCAGGCAGCGAACGCATGTTCATGACGGCAAACCATGAGCTGGTGCACGTGGCGACGATGGACGGCTGGAACCAGCGGGACAATCGCTGGCGGGACTTCTTCAACGGCAAGCCGCGCGCCACCGACGAGCACCCCGAAACCATCCTCTACAACTACCTGACGGTGCCGCGGTCAAACGTGCCGCGCTGGTACCTGGAAGGCATCGCGGTGTTCATGGAAACCTGGATGTCGGGCGGCATCGGACGCGCGCAGGGTGCCTACGACGAGATGGTGTTTCGTGCCATGGTGCGGGATCACGCCCATTTCTACAGCCCGCTTGGATTGGTCTCGAAAGGCACGGCGGTCGACTTCCAGACCATGACCAATGCCTATCTGTACGGCACCCGTTTCATCAGCTACCTGGCCTTGCATTACTCGCCGGAGATGGTGATCGACTGGTACCGCCGCGGCAAGGACAGCAAGGCGTACTACGCCGACCAGTTCGAGCAGGTGTTCCACGTGCCGCTGGACCAGGCGTGGAACGACTGGATCGCGTGGGAGCATTCATTCCAGGGGAAGAACCTCGAAAAGGTGCGGGAATTCCCACTGACCAAGGCCCGCCGCTTGACCAGCCGGGCGTTGGGCAACGTCTCGCGTTTGTACTTCGATCCGCAGAACGACAGCCTGATCGGCGCATTCCAGTACCCCGGCGTGCTGGCCTTCGTCGGCGTGCTTTCGCTCAAGGACGGCAGCGTCCGCCACCTGGTCGACATCAAGGGCCCGATGGCGTACCGGGTGGCATCGACGGCCTACGATCCCGGCAGCAAGACTTTCTTCTACAGCGCGGACAACCAGGCGTTCCGCGACCTGATGGAAGTAGACGTGCGCACCGGCCGGAGCCGAATGCTGCTGGAGCACGCGCGCATCGGCGACCTGGCATTCGACCCCGCCGATCGCTCGTTGTGGGGCCTGCGCCATCTCAACGGCTACGTCACCCTGGTCCGGATTCCGTACCCGTACAAGGACTGGGCCCAGGTGCACACGTGGGCGTATGGCGAGGATCCGTTTTCATTGGCGGTATCGAAAGACGGCAGCATGCTGTCGATGTCGGTGGCCAAGATCGATGGCCAGAAGGTGCTGCGCGTCTTCAAGACCGCCGATTTGCTGGCGGGCAAGATCGAGCCGTTTGCGCATTTCGATTTTGGCCAGGCCACGCCCGAGGGTTTCGTGTTCACGGCCGACGGCCGGTATCTCTACGGCAGCTCCTATTACACCGGCATCTCCAATATCTACCGTTACGACATCAGCACGAAAAAGATCGACGCGGTCAGCAATGCCGAAACGGGTTTCTTCCGGCCCATGCCCCTGGCCGACGGCAAGCTGGTCGCGCTGGAGTACACCGGCCAGGGCTTCGTGCCCGTGATGATCGACCCCGTGCCATTGCAGAACCTGAGTGCGATCACCTTTCTCGGCACGCAGATTGCCGACAAGCACCCGGTGGTGAAGACCTGGGGCGTCGGGTCCCCGGACAAGGTGTCGCTCAAGTCGGCGATCACCGACAAAGGCAAGTACCGGCCCTCGCACCAGATCCGGCCTCAGACGCGCTATCCGGTGGTCGAGGGCTATCGCGGCGGTGTCGCGCTCGGCTGGCATTTCGACTTCACCGACGTCCTGAATCTTTACAAGCTCGGGGTCACCGCGGCCGTGTCCAAAGGTGGGGAGGGAGGTGCGGGCGAGCGGTTGCACCTGACGGTCGACTACCAGGGGATGAACTGGTATGCCCACTACTGGCACAACCATGCCGACTTCTACGACCTGTTCGGCCCGGTGGAGACCAGCCTCAAGGGCGACGCGCTGATGGGCGGCTACAAGCGCGCGCTGATTTTCGACAGCCCGCGGCAGATGGACCTGGATGTCGGTGCGGCGTACTACACCGGGCTGGCGACGTTGCCCGGAAGCCAGAACGTAGCCGCGCAGGTCAACAAGATCTTCGCTGCGCATACGTCGCTCATGTACAAGGATCGGCGGGCATCGCTGGGAGGGCTGGACCGCGAAAAGGGTCTCAGCTGGAACGTGGATGCCACGGCCTATGTCGCCGGCGGCAAGACCGTGCCGCAATTGAGCGGCGGGTTTCAGTTCGGATTCCTGTTGCCCTTGCCGCATACCTCGCTGTGGTCCTACACCTCGGCCGGCGCGTCCGGAGGGCAGCGCAGCAACGCCTTGGCCAACTTCTATTTCGGCGGGTTCCACAACAACTACGTCGACAACCAGGATCCCAAGCAATACCGCGGCTACGACAGTTTCCCAGGTTTCGAGATCGATGAAATCAGCGGGCATACGTTCGTCAAGCAGATGGTGGAACTGAACTTGACGCCGCTGCGCTTCGCGGAGGTGGGCACGCAGGGGTTCTACCTCAAATGGTTGCGCCCGGCGCTGTTCGCGGGAGCGCTCGTCACCGATCCGAACCATGCCGCCTACCGCCATACCGTCCGCGATCTTGGTTTCCAGATCGACCTCGACTTCTCGGTGCTGAACCATTTGCCGATGACCCTGTCCGCGGGCTACGCCAAGGGCTTCGGTGGGCCGCGCGGGACCACGGGCGAGTGGATGCTGTCGCTCAAGATCCTTTGAGATGCACGGCACGCCTTCCATCATCGCCCTGTTGAGCGTCATCCCGGTCGGCCTGCTGCCGGTCATCACCTTCCTGCTGCTGCTGGTGTACCTCGACAGCTATCAGATGGTGCGGATGCGCCTGGTCGTGGCGGTTCTCGCGGCCGGCGGGGCGGTGGCGATCATTTGCTACGCGATCAATGGCGGGCTGATGACGCTGCTCGGCATGAACCTGACGCACTACTCGCGCTGGGTGGCGCCGGTGGTGGAGGAGACCTTGAAGGCGTCGGTCGTGGTGTGGTTGTTCCGTAGCCATCGCGTGGGATTCCTCGTGGATTCGGCGATCCTCGGCTTCGCGGTAGGCGCGGGCTTCGCGGTGGTCGAGAACTTCTACTACCTGTATCTGGCCAATGACACCACGCTGACCATCTGGATCGTGCGCGGCTTCGGCACCGCGATGATGCACGGCGGCGTGGTGGCGATCTTTGCGGCGTTGTCGCAGACGCTCGCCGAACGCAGCGTGACCGTGCGGCCCATCCATTGCCTGCCGGGCCTTGCCGTGGCCATTTCGATCCATTCCATCTTCAACCACTTCTATGTTTCACCGGTGCTGTCCACGCTTGGGGTGATGGTGATCCTGCCGCCGGTGCTGTACCTGGTCTTCCGCATCAGCGAATTCCGCACCCATCGTTGGCTGGAGGTCGACTTCGACGAAGACGCCGAGTTGATGCGGATGATCGACTCGGGCCACTTCGACCGCACGGCCGCCGGCATTTTCCTAGCGGGTCTGCGCGACAAGCTGGAGGGCACGCTGGTCGCGGACATGTTCTGCTACCTGCGCGTGTATACCGAACTGGCGTTGCGCGCCAAGGGCCTGCTGCTGGCGCGCGAAAACGGCCTCGACGTGGAGATGGACCCGGAGACCCGCGAGAAATTCGCCGAGCTGCGCTACCTCGAGCACAGCATCGGCGTTGCCGGGCGCCTGACGATGCGTCCGTTCCTGCAGATGACCACCAAGGACCTGTGGCAGCTTTACGTGCTCGGCAAGTGAGC
>JBOHYO010000236.1:0-3785 GCA_050737935.1 Rhodanobacteraceae bacterium | reverse complement strand
GTACGAAATCGGCCGGGTTCTTCTTGTACGGGGCGATCTCGATGCGCGAGCCGGCGATCATTTCGTCGGTGGATCGTCCGGACAGCAGGCCGTAGTCGGCGAAACTCGCCACGTCGAACAGCACGTGTCCCTCCGCCACGTAGGCATGGCCGGTCGCCAGCAACGCCTCGCACATCGCGATGATCGCTGCGATGTGTTGCGTCGCCAAGGGTTCGACGTCCGGAGCCGCGACGCCCAGCCTCGCCATGTCCTCGCGGTACACGGAGGCATAGCGATCGGTGATTGCGCCGATGGGCAGGCCTTCCTTGGCTGCCGCTGCGTTGATCTTGTCGTCGACATCGGTGATGTTGCGCGCGTACACGAGGCGCGGGAATTTCCTGCGCAGCAGGCGCGCCAGCACGTCGAACACCACCGGTCCCCGGGCGTTGCCGATGTGCACGTAGCTGTACACGGTGGGCCCGCACAGATACATCGTCACTCGCGCCGGATCGGCGGGCTCGAATGACTCGATGCGGCGGCTCAGCGAGTTGTAGAGGCGCAGGCTCATCCGGTGGGTGTGACACTGTGCTCGAAATAATCAAGCAATTTTATCAGGTTGCGACCAATGCTTGAGGCTTGATTCAGCATGCGGATGGTCCAATTGGAACCATCACCATTGGACCCGAGGGTCCTGCAGATCTCCGGGGGGAGTACTTCATGTCAAAGACCCTGATTTCCTCGCTGCTGCTCGGCTTCGCCGTTGCGGCAAACGCACAGAATTACGGTCCGCCGCCGGCGCCCCCGCCGTCGGCGCAGGCGACCAACGTACGCTATGGATGGGCCGAAGTATTACGGGTGGATCCCGTCTACGCTGCCGTGGCGGCCCCGCCGCAGCAGGAATGCTATCCCGAAACCGTCACCCGGCAGGACAACAGCCATACCGGCGGAACCGTTCTGGGTGCGATTGTCGGCGGGGTGCTCGGCAATACCGTGGGCAAGGGCGACGGACGCAAGGCCGCGACGGTCGCCGGTGCGGTCGCGGGTGGCGCCATCGGGAACCGGGTCTCTGCAGCGCACGACCGCCCCTACAGCACACAGCAAACGGTCTGCCGTCCCGTGGATCGCTACGCTCCGCAGCAGCAGATCGTTGCCTACGATGTCGAGTATCGCTATCGCGGCGACGTGTATATGTCGCGCCTGCCGTACGATCCGGGCGAGCGGTTGCGGGTGCGGATGACGATTGCGCCAGCTGACTAGTGATTCGTTAATGCGATCATCCCTGATCGCCGCGTCGCTCAGCCGTAGTGCATGAGCGTATCGCGTCGGTCCGTCACCACCAGAACGGCCTTCCATGGCCTGACTTTTCACAATAGCCGCTCCGATCAGGGCCTTCAGAGCGGGCCCATTGCACATACGCAAAAGGTATGCGAGGATTCGCGACCATTGAGCACCCCGACATGAAGACAAGCGTTCCCGCCCAGCCCGTCATCCTCACCAGCGCCCGCGCGGCCGCGGGGATGACTTCGCGCGCGCGCCGACCGGAGCTAGAGTTTTCGGCCGGGTAGATTCATGCGCGTGCAAATCGCACAGAAACCAGAAACCCGGCCAGCGTGCCGGGTTTTTATTTTTTGGCGCCACAAACGGACTACCCGAGAGCTTCCATGACCCTTCGACATTTCATCACCACCCAAGACTGGAGCCGCGCCGAGATCGACGGGCTGCTTGCGACGGCCGCCGAGTTCAAGCGTTCGCCCATCGGCAATGAACTGGCGGGCAAGTCGATCGCGTTGCTGTTCTTCAATCCATCGATGCGAACCCGGACCAGTTTCGAGCTGGGCGCGTTCCAGTTGGGCGGTCACGCGGTGGTGCTTGTCCCGGGAAAGGATGCCTGGCCGATCGCGTTCGACGTCGGCACGGTGATGGACGGCGAAGCCGAGGAGCATGTCGCCGAGGTTGCGCGGGTGCTGTCGCGCTACGTGGATCTGATCGCGGTGCGTGCGTTTCCGAAGTTCAGGGACTGGTCGGTCGATCGCGAGGACCGCGTGATCAAGGCGTTTGCCGAGCACGCCACGGTGCCGGTGATCAACATGGAAACCATTACGCATCCCTGCCAGGAACTTGCCCATGCCCTGGCCTTGCGCGAGCACCTGGGCGAGCTGCGCGGCAGGAAATACGTGCTGACGTGGACCTACCATCCGAAGCCGCTCAACACCGCGGTCGCCAACTCCGCGTTGCTGATCGCGACGAAGATGGGCATGGACGTGACGCTGCTGTGCCCCACGCCCGAGTACGTGCTGGACGAGCGCTACCTGGGCTTCGCGCAACAGAATGTTGCGGAGAATGGCGGTTCGCTCAAGGTGACGCACGACATCGCGGAAGCCTATCGGGATGCCGATGTGGTGTACGCGAAAAGCTGGGGCGCGCTTCCGTATTTCGGTCGGTGGGACGACGAAAAGCCGGTTCGCGACGCGTACAAGCACTTCATCGTGGACGAGGACAAGATGGCGCTGACGAACCACGCCGTGTTCAGCCACTGCCTGCCGTTGCGCCGCAACGTCAAGGCGACCGACGCCGTGATGGACGCACCGTACAACATCGCGGTCGACGAAGCCGCTAACCGCCTGCACGTGCAGAAGGCGGTGATGGCGAAACTCGTTTCGCAACCGGAGCTATCGGCATGACAGGCAATCAGCACCATTACCGCGCCGAGGTCGAATGGACCGGCAACCACGGCTCGGGCACCGATGGCTACCGCAATTACGGGCGCGAGCACGTGATCCGGATGGAAGGCAAACCGGATATCGCAGGTTCGTCCGATCCGGCATTTCGTGGCGATCCCGCGAGCCACAGTCCCGAGGACCTGCTCGTGGCCGCGCTGTCGACTTGCCACATGCTGGCCTACCTGCACACGGCGATGTTGGCCGGTGTGGTGGTGACAGCCTACGTCGACTCTGCCGAGGGCACGATGGTGACGGAAGGCAAAGGCGGACATTTCACGGAGGTGGTGCTGCGCCCCGTGGTGACGATCACGGTCACGAGCGATCCCGCCAAAGCCGGGGCGGCGCACGAGGCCGCCCACCACGCTTGCTTCATCGCGAGTTCCGTCAACTTCCCGGTGCGCTGCGAGCCTGGCATCGTGGTGGAGAAGCGGCCGGGGGCCGGGGACCAGGGACCAGTCTGATCGTCTTTCGATTGCTGTTGGTTCGCTCCATCGAACGGAAACATCTACCCATGACAAAGACATCCGAAACCGCCGGTCCCCGGTCCCCGGTCCCGGGTCCGCCAAAAGACATCGTCCTTGCCTTCAGTGGCGGCCTCGACACCAGCTTTTGCGTTCCGTATCTCAGGGAACGGGGCTGGCGCGTGCACACCGTGTTTGCCGACACCGGTGGCGTGGGGGCCGACGAGCGTGCCTACATCGAGGATCGTGCGAAGGGACTCGGTGTGGCGTCGCACGTCACGGTGGATAGTGGCGCTGCGTTGTGGGAGCACTTCGTCAAGCCATTCGTGTGGGCGGGAGAAGGCTATCAAGGCCAATATCCGCTGCTGGTCTCCGACCGCTACCTGATCGTCGAGGCGGCGATCAAACGCGCCGCGGAACTCGGCACCCGCGCGATCGCACATGGTTGCACCGGGATGGGCAACGACCAGGTGCGGTTCGACCTCACGGTGAAGGCGCTCGGCGATTACGAGATCGTCGCGCCGATCCGCGAGATCCAGAAGGAGCACACTGCAGTACGTGCGTACGAACGGGAATATCTCGAGCGGCGCGGTTTCGAGGTGCGGGCAAAACAGCAGGCCTACAC
>JBOHYO010000235.1:0-3245 GCA_050737935.1 Rhodanobacteraceae bacterium | reverse complement strand
TGTCTGCCCCGTGTGTTCCTTCGGGAAACGCGACGAACGCCATGCCGCTTCGGAAATATTCGTGCTGGTGAAGTTCGACGTTGAGCGCGTCAAGGTACCGATCAGGTTCTAAGCGCAATTTTGGCATGGCTGCTTATCCATCTAACGACAAGTCGGTTTCAAACTGGAGTGTAATCCTGCCGTCCAATTCGGCCGAGCGGCGTTCTGGCCGTCGGATCTGCCCTCATGGATTACCGGCTTGCACCCATTGCGCCGCATAATCCTGCAGCCTGTCCCTGCAGTCTTTCCCAAGACGCAATGGAGACCCCGCTCCGATCTTCCCACTTTGCGCGGAGCCCGGCAACCGTCGTCGGAGTTGGCTCGCGGTGCGGAAGGGAGCGACCGCGTGCGGATGCTGTCCTGGTCGTGTTCGCCCGCGGTTTCGCCCGTACGCGCGCTCCGCGATACTTGTGCAATGGCCGTGATGACTCATTCGGATGATGCTTCCACGCTGCTCGGCGCGGAAGGGCCGTTTGCGCGCGAGGTGCCGAATTTTGCGCCGCGCGAAACCCAGCAGCGGATGGCCGATGCGGTTACGGAAGCGATCGCGTCGGGTGACGTGCTGGTGGCCGAGGCGGGGACCGGCACGGGCAAGACCTTCGCGTACCTGGTGCCGGCGTTGCTGTCCGGGAAGCGGGTGATTGTTTCCACCGGTACCCGCAACCTGCAGGACCAGTTGTTCCATCGCGACCTGCCGCGGGTGCTGTCGATCCTCGGCGTGAAGGCCGACGTGGCGTTGCTGAAGGGTCGCGCGAATTATCTGTGCAAGTACCGGCTGCAGCAGACCGTCGAGTCTGGCCAATTCAACCGCGGGCAGTTGCAGGATTTGCATGCGGTGCGCACATGGGCGGCGCGCACCCGGGCGGGCGATCGCGCCGAACTCGCGGAAGTGCCGGAGGGTTCTCCGCTGTGGCCGCGCGTCACCTCCATCGCCGAGAATTGCCTTGGCACCGAGTGTCCGTTCTACGACGACTGCTTCGTGTTCAAGGCGCGCCGGCGCGCACAGGACGCCGATCTCGTCGTGGTGAACCACCACCTTCTGCTGTCCGATCTCGCGCTGAAGCGCGAAGGCTTCGGCGCGATCCTGCCCGAAGCCGACGCCTACATCCTCGACGAAGCGCACCAGTTGCCGGAACTCGCCGGGCAGTATTTTTCGGTCGGGATCAGCGCGCGGCAGGTGACCGAACTCGCCGCCGACGCGCTCGCCGAGTGCGCCGGGCAGCCGGGTGCGCTGGCATTGCTGCAGCCGGCGCTGGATGGCGTGAACGACGCGGTGCGCAAGGCGCGGCTGGCGTTCGACACGTTGCCGCGGCGTGGCGCATTCGCGCAACTGGAAGCCGACGCCGGCGCCGCCGAGGCGCTGGAGGCACTGGGCGATGCGCTGGATGACCTGGCCGGGGTGCTGATGGGGCAGGCCGAACGTTCCAAGGGCCTCGCCAGCGTGCACGCGCGTTGCGTGGTGATCGATGCGCGCCTGCAGCGGATCGCCGGCCGCGACGGTGAGGACGAGGTGCGCTGGTACGAGTTGACCGATCGCGGTTTCGAACTGAGCGCGACGCCGCTCGATCTCGCGCCGCAGTTGCAGGCGCTGCGCGCGGCGACCGATGCCGCATGGATCCATACGTCGGCGACGCTCGCAGTGGCGGGCAATTTCGATCACTTCACCCGCCAGCTCGGCCTCGCCGATCCGGTCACGCTCGACCTCGGCAGCCCGTTCGACTACGCGCACCAGGCGCTGTGCTGGCTGCCGCAGGGCCTGCCGGAACCGGCCGCGCGCGATTACACAGCGCGCGTGATCGACACGGTGCGGCCGGTGCTGGAAGCCTCGAAGGGCCGCGCGTTCCTGTTGTTCACGTCGCACCGCGCGCTACGGTTGGCCGCGGACCTGCTGGCCGAAGCGCCGTGGCCGCTGTTCGTGCAGGGCACTGCGCCGCGCCATCGGTTGCTGTCGGATTTTCGCGATTCCGGCAATGGCGTGCTGTTGGGCGCGGCGAGTTTCTGGGAAGGCGTGGACGTGGCCGGCGAGGCATTGAGTTGCGTCGTGATCGACAAGCTGCCGTTCGCGTCACCCGACGACCCGGTATTGCAGGCGCGCCTGGACGCGGTTCGGCGCGCCGGCGGCAATCCGTTCCGCGACTGGCAGATTCCGGCCGCGGCGATCGCGCTGAAGCAGGGCGCGGGGCGCCTGATCCGCGACGCCCACGACCGCGGCGTGCTGGTGCTGTGCGATCCACGCCTCGCGACCAAGGCCTACGGCAAATTGTTCCTCGCGAGCTTGCCGCCGATGCCGCGCACCCGCTCGCTTGCGGACGTGCAGGCGTTTTTCGGAACGGAGCCGTAAGGCGGAAGGTCTGCATCCGACCCCCTTCGTTCCGAAGGGGGTGGACGCCTGCCGCCGTGCGACGACCCCGTTTTCTTCCCGCTTCACTGACGAAAAACAAAACAAAGCGCACGCGCGCGCAGCGCGATCGAGGTGGATGGCTCTTCGAGCGGGCAGCATGGACTTGCTTGCCATCACCGGAGCTTGAAATCAGCCACCAGCGGCAAGATGTCTTGTGAATGGGGCAAACCGCCGATGGAGCCGCAGAACATGGACCGACTTGCCAATGATTACCCCGCAGCCATCCTGGCCCGGCGCGAGCCGCC
The DNA here is from genome assembly GCA_050737935.1 of Rhodanobacteraceae bacterium. Classification (GTDB taxonomy): domain Bacteria; phylum Pseudomonadota; class Gammaproteobacteria; order Xanthomonadales; family Rhodanobacteraceae; genus 66-474. Next base: position 560 of record JBOHYO010000235.1, on the reverse strand, counting down.
GTGCCTGTCGCTGTACCAGCCGACCCACCGCACGCATCCCGACAAGGCGCAGGATCCGATCCGCTACCGCAACCTGCTCAGGACCCTGACGCAGTCGCTCCACCAGAAGTACGCGGACCGCGAAGTCGCCGGGCTGCTGGAACCGCTGCACGCGATCGCCGATGACGTCCAGTTCTGGAACCATACTCTCGACGGCTTGGCCGTACTGGCTGCGCCGGGGTTCATGCGCGCGTACAAGTTGCAGCGAACGGTTCCGGAACTCGCGGTGGTCGCCGAGAGTTTTCACGCGAAGCCGTTGATGCGCATCATGCAGTCCGCGGACAGATTCCAGGTGCTGGGCCTGAACCGTCACGAGGCGCGTTTGTTCGAAGGCAACCGCGACCGGATCGCCGAGATCGAGCTGGCGCCGGACGTGCCGCGAACGCTCGAGGATGCGCTGGAACGCGAATTCGGACGCGATCGCGACACCCGCACCTACGGGCCGATCCGGGAGGGCGCGATGGGGCGGCACGGCAAGAGCGACGTGAAGCAGGATGCCATCCGCGCCGACACGGAACAGT
>JBOHYO010000234.1:0-2553 GCA_050737935.1 Rhodanobacteraceae bacterium | reverse complement strand
CTCGATGCCTCGGCCGCGAAGATGGGCGTCGAGAAGCTCGGCTACGAGGAGGACCAGAAGAAGCTGTTCCTCGAAGCGATCGAAAAGCCCTACGGCATGGTGCTGGTGACCGGCCCGACCGGTTCCGGCAAGACCGTGTCGCTGTATACCGCACTCAACATATTGAATACCGTCGGGCGCAACATCTCGACGGTCGAGGACCCGGTCGAAATCCGGGTCGAGGGCATCAACCAGGTCCAGCAGAGCGAGAAACGCGGCATGACCTTCGCCGCGGCGCTGCGCTCGTTCCTGCGCCAGGATCCGGACGTGATCATGGTCGGCGAAATTCGCGACCTCGAGACCGCGGAAATCGCGGTCAAGGCCGCGCAGACCGGCCACATGGTGCTGTCGACGCTGCACACCAACGACGCCTCGCAGACCATCACCCGTCTGATGAACATGGGCATCGCGCCCTACAACCTCACCTCGTCCGTGTCGCTGGTGATCGCGCAACGCTTGGCGCGGCGGCTGCATGATTGCAAGAAGCCCATGGAACTGCCCAAGGCCGCACTGCTGGCGGAAGGATTCACAGAAGACGACATCGACCATGGCCTGACCCTCTACGATGCGGTAGGCTGCGCCGGCTGCAACGAGGGGTACAAGGGGCGGCTCGGCATCTACGAAGTGATGCCGATGTCCGACGAGATCGGCAAGGCCATCCTGGAAGGCGGCAATTCGATCCACATCGCCGAGGCGGCCCGACGCGCCGGCGTGCGCAACCTTCGCATGTCGGCTTTGATGAAAGTGAAGCAGGGCGTCACCAGCCTGGCGGAAATCAACCGGGTTACCAAGGACTGATCCCAACCGGATCGAGAATGGCAATTTGATGAAACATCGTCATTCCGGGGCCGTCTGCTGCTTCATCGCAGACGGAACCCGGAATCCAGCTTCTCGTGTATCGGGCCAAAAGCTGGATTCCGGGTTCTGCCCGCAAACGGCGCGGGCAGCCCCGGAATGACAAGGTTTTTTGAAGGCCTGTCTGGATTCCCGCTTACGCGGGAATGACGGGAAACCGGATTCCTGCCTACGCGGGAATGACGAAATACCGGATTCCCACCTACGTGGGAATGACGAGCAAAGCAGCACCGCATTTTGGGGAATACGTTCATGGCCACAGCCACCGTTGCACGCAAGACCACCGCCAACATCGGCGCCGCCCGCGCCGCGGTCAAGCAATTGACCGTGTACGAATGGGTCGCGCTGGACAAGCGCGGCGTCAAGATGAAGGGCGAGATGCAGTCGCGCAACGCGAGCCTGGTGAAGGCCGAGTTGCGTCGCCAGGGCATGAACCCACAGGCGGTCAAGGAAAAGCCCAAGCCCCTGTTCGGAGCCGCCGGCTCGCGCGTGAAGCCGCGTGACGTGGCCATCTTCAGCCGCCAGATCGCCACGATGATGGCGGCCGGCGTGCCGATGGTGCAGGCGTTCGAGATCATCTCGGGCGGCCAGCGCAACGTGCGCTTCAAGAACATGCTGACCGACGTCAAGCAGAACATCGAGGGCGGCAGCGCGCTGCACGAGGCAATGGCGAAGTACCCGGTGCAGTTCGACGAGCTGTACCGCAACCTGGTGCGCGCAGGCGAATCCGCGGGCGTGCTGGACACGGTGCTGGATACGGTCGCGACCTACAAGGAGCGCATCGAAAGCATCAAGGCCAAGATCAAGAAGGCGTTGTTCTATCCGGCGATGGTGATGGCCGTCGCCTTCACGGTGATCCTGATCCTGCTGGTGTTCGTCGTGCCGGTGTTCCAGAACGTGTTCAAGAGCGCCGGCGTGGCGCTGCCGGCGTTCACGCAGATGGTCGTGTCGATGTCGGAATTCATGCAGTCGTACTGGCTGCCGTTCCTGGCGGCCGTGGTCATCGCGATCGTCGGCATCGTCATGGCCTACAAACGTTCGGACAAGATGGCGCATGCGGTCGACCGGATGTCGCTGAAGCTCCCGATCATCGGCAACATCCTCAGGCAATCGGCAATCGCGCGATTCGCGCGTACGCTCGGCGTTACCTTCCACGCCGGCGTGCCGCTGGTCGAGGCGCTCGATTCGGTGTCCGGTGCGACCGGCAGCGTGGTCTACGGGCAAGCCATCAAAAAGGTCCGTGACGATGTCGCGGTCGGGCACCAACTGCACCTGGCGATGAGCCAGACCAACCTGTTCCCGAACATGGTCACCCAGATGGTGGCGATCGGCGAGGAATCCGGCGCGCTCGACAAGATGCTGTTCAAGGTCGCCGAGTTCTACGAGGAAGAAGTCAGCAACGCGGTGGATGCGCTCGCGACCCTGCTGGAACCACTGATCATGGTGGTGATCGGCGTGCTGGTCGGCGGCATGGTCGTCGCGTTGTACCTGCCGATCTTCAAGCTGGCCGGCACGTTCTGATGTGGCAAAGCGGTCGCGCGCAGGCGCGCTCCTACGAAAGCACGCAGATCCGTAGGAGCCGGCCTGCCGGCGACCTGTCGCCGACATGGAATCACTGACGGGCATTCCGCTCGCGGCGTGGATCGTCGCAGCAGGCGT
>JBOHYO010000233.1:0-5069 GCA_050737935.1 Rhodanobacteraceae bacterium | reverse complement strand
CGACCAAGCCGTCCTTTTCGATCCGCAAGCCCGTAACGCCGTAAAGCAGGCTCTGCACGAAGCCCGCCGAGCCGGTGAGGAAATAGCCGGTGTTGTTGTCCACGGTCTCGGTGCGCACGTTGAACGGGGCTTTCAGCATTGCCGGGGTGATGTTGGCTTCGAGCCACCGCGCAGCATCGGCGGCATTGCCGAGCGCAGCCGCGGCAACCGCGAGCGGCGCGAGCCCCATGCTCGTAGGCGTCTGTCCGGACTTTTTCAATGGCGTGACGTTGATGCGATAGTCGTTGCGCCTCACCATCCTGTCCATTGGCAGGTCGAGCGAAGGAAACGCCAGGAACGCGAGATCGCTGTCGCCTGGATCGTGCAGTGGCGTACCGGGATCGAAGTCGAGATGGTGCCGGCCTGCTTCTGAAAACGGGACGTCGAGCTTGTCTGCAACCTGGGCCCAGCGCGGATCGGCCTTCACTCCAAGCACCGCCGCCGCGGTCGTGGCGATCCCCAGCGCCTTCGCCGCCGAGGCGTTGGTGAAGGTATCGTCATCGACGTGTGCGTAAGGCTCCATCAGCGAAACGACATCGCGTATTTCGTAGCGCCGCTTTGCCTTGTCGTACGTCGCGCGGCTGACCCAGAAATCGGCGACGTCACGGATCACCGGCCAACCTTCCTCGCGCAACCAATCGAGGTCGTTCGTCGCCAACCAGTATTGCCACTGCGCAATCGCGATGTCGGCGTTGACGTGGATTTCGCCGACGCTCAACCGGTGCGCGGCAAACAGGACCTGCTCGCTGCCGTTTTCGGGATCCGCTTCCCAGGGGAACTTGGCACCCGCAAAACCGGCTGCACGCGCGCGCCGCTGCGCAGCCGGCAACGTGCGGTCCCGGAACATCACGATCGACCTGGCGCGTTGCGGGTGCAGCAACAGCAATGCCGGGAAAATCCAGGTGTCGCTGTCCCAGAACACATGGCCGACATAGCCGGTGGTCATGCCACAGCCCCCGACGCCCCAGGCCGTGCCGGGTGCCACGTTGGCGATCAGGTAATACAGATCCGAATGGATCGCCAACTGCGCTTGCGGATCGCCCTCGACGCGGATGTCCGACTGCCACAACTTCGCCCAGGCCGCGCGTTGCGCTTCGAACAACGCGGCGAAGCCGTGTTCACGCGCTCCCTCGGCCAGCGCAAGGTCCGCGTTCGCATCGCCGCCCCACCCTTCGCGGGAAAACGCAACGTACTTGGTGAACGCGTAGGTCCTGCCCTTTTTCACGGCCACACGCATGTCGAGCGAAATGCGATGGTCGGTGCGATCCATTTTCAATTCGACGGGTCGAAGGTCGGCCGGCAACTGCACCGCCATGGCTTCACCCATCCGCTTGCCGTTGGTCGCCTGCCCGTCCAGCCACAACGTCATTTTTTTCGTGTCGCCGCCGGCATCCAGTATCCGCGCGTCGCCGTGGTACCAGATGGCGGCGCGATCCGGTGTAGCCGGCGGCACCGCCTTCAACGCAATTCCGTGCGCCTCCAGCGCCTGCCGGAACCGGTCGCCAGTCAGGCCCGTGTCACCCGGCAGCTTTGCCAGCCGCAGTCGCGGCTGGGACGGCGCCCACAGCACGAGCGGAAATGACAACTGGACGGTACCGTCGAATTCCGGCGTGATCGCAAAGCGAACCGCGGCCAGGTGCGGTGAAGCTTCGCTGACGAAGCCGGTCACCTCGATTCGCGTTGCCTTGCCGTGGTCGACGTACCGATACGTCGTGGTCAGCGTGGCGTCGTGCAGGTTCAGAACTTGCCGGTAGTCCCGGAACACCGAAGGCTCCAGCGGCGCCAGGTCCAGCCACATCCCCGACGAACTTGCACGGTAGTCGATGCCTGTCCAGCCAGGAATGGCCGCGGGACGGGCGATGTCGTCCTTGCCGTAATCCATGAACGCGACGAGGTATGACAGGTTGCTCTCGGTACCGCGCGGCGAAGTGAAGGTCGAAACGTAGCCGTTGGCCAGTTCGCCCGGAAAGTACGAATTGAAATTCTTCGCCGTGGCGGTGAGCAGAAAGCTCGGGTCGGTCGCGGCTGTGGCGGTTGGCGCGAGGCAGATGATTACCAGCAACCAGCAGAATTTCACCCAGGCGTTTTGCATTCGAGGTTTGCCGGTCGCATTTCAGAATCTATCGAAAGAACGAAGCGCAAATTTGCCACATCGTCATTCCCGCGAAAGCGGGAATCCAGCGTCTTTCCGCAGAAAACAAAGGCACTGGATCCCGGATCGCCGCTTTGCGGCGTCCGGAATGGCGATGAAGGTACCCGCCCCGAAGTCTCGATAAGGGTGCTACCGGGTCGATATCGCCTTGCGCGTCAAATTCACCTTGCCGTCGGCGCCGCGCTCGATGCTGATGTCGTAATGCTTGTCGCGGAAGGTGATGTCCTTCAGCGTCACCGATTTCCAGGCCGGCGGCAGGATCGGTGCATATTCCGGGTCCAGCCCCTTGCCGTCGATGCGTAGCCCGCTAAGTCCATAAACGAAACTCTGCACGAAGCCCGCGGAGGTCGCGAGGATGTAGCCGGCGTTGTTGGTCGCGGTTTCGGTGCGCACGTTGAACGGCGGCTTGAGGAACCCGACGAGGTTGCGGTCGATCCACCCGCCCACGGCGTGCGCGTCCCCCAATTCGGCCGCGCCGACTGTCAGCATCACCATCATCATTTCGTTCGGATTGTCACCGTGGGTCTTCAGTGCCTGCAACTGGAAATCGAAATCGTTGCGCCGCACGTCGGGCGACATGGCCAGGTCGAGATTCGGATACATCAGCCATGCCAGCGACGAGCCCATCCAGGTGATCTTGTCGTGCGGCACCGACGGATCGAAGTCGTAGTGACGCTGTCCCTTCTGATCGAAGGGCATGTACATCTTGTTGGCGATTTTCGCCCACTCGGGATCGGGCTTTGCGCCGACCAGAGCGGCAGCCTTGGTCGCGATCTCCAGCGCCTTGCGCGCGGCGGCATTGGTGAACGAATCGTTCGGCACGTCGTTGTAGGCCTCGTCGGGCGAGGTGACGTGCAGGATTTCGTAGCGATCCTTCGCCTTGTCATGGGTCACGCGGCTCTTCCAGAACGTCGCAACCCCTTTGATCACCGGCCAGCCGTACTGCTTCAGCCAATCGAGGTCGCCCGTCGCGAGGTAGTACTGCCACTGTGCGATCGCGATGTCCGCGTTCACGTGGATCTCGCGATACACGCCGTACGCAAAATGCGGCGTGACGTCGATGCCTTTCTGCGGATCCGATTCCCACGGATACATGAGTCCTTCCACGCCGTACTGCTTCGCACGTTCACGCGCACCCTGCATCGTGCGGTGGCGGAACATCACGATCGACTTGGCGCGTTCCGGATGCAGCAGCAACAGCGCCGGGAATACCCACGAGTCGGAATCCCAGAACACGTGGCCGGCGTAATTCGGCGTCAGCGCGCACGCACCCATCGCCCACGCCGTGCCGACCGTGGTGTTGGACAAGAGGTAGTAGAGGTCGGAATGCAACGCGCGCTGCACCGCTTCGTCGTGATCGACGACGATGTCGGATTTCCAGAGGTCGTGCCATGCGGCGACGTGGCGTGCGAGCAACTTGTCGAAGCCGGTTGCACGCGCCTTCACCGCGAGCGCAGTATCGGCTTCTGCGTCGCCACCCCAGTCCTGCCGGGAGGCCGCGATGTATTTGGTAAAGGTGTAGGTCCTGCCCTTGCGCACCTCGGCGACGACATCCAGCGACAACTTGTCGGAGGTCTTCGCCAGCTTCACGCTGTCGATTTCGAGGCCCGTCGGCAACTCGATGGCCGCGGCTTCGGCCATCTTCAAACCATTCACGGCGTGGCCGTCGAGCCACAGCGTCCGTTGCTTCGTATCCCCGCCGTCATTGGTGACGACGGTGGTGCCCGGGTACCAGACCGGCGCCCGATCCGGCGTGGGCACCGGCTTGTCGTTCAAGTTCTGGCCGCTCGCGATCACCGCGTCGATCATCTGGTCCCCGGTCATGCTCGCGATGGGAAAGCGCGGCTGGTAGCCGGCCCATAGCCGGAACGGAAACCGAAGCCGCACCTTGCCGTCGAACTGCGGCGTAATGGTGAGCCGCGTCGCCGCGAGATGCGGATCGGCCTGGCTGACGAAGGTGGTGACCCGCACGTCCGTCGCCTTGCCGGCGTACGTGAAGCGGTAACGCGTCGTCAGCGTGCCGTCGTACATGTCCAGCGTCTGCGCGTAGCTGCCGAAGATCTCCGGATCGAGGCGCGTTGAATTCATCCAGCCGGTGCCGGGGTCGTAGTCGACTTCGCTCCAGCCCGGAATCGCGGCCGGCCGCGAAATGTCGCCCTTCGTGTAATCCATGAACGCGACCATGTAGGCGCGATCGGGTTCGGTGCCGCGCACCGAGGTCATGGTCGAGAAGTAGCCGTTGGCGAGGTACGACGGGAAGTACGCGCCGAAGTCCTTCGCGGTTGCGCTCAACAGGAAGCTCGGATCGGTCGCGCACCAGCCGGCGATCGGCAGCACCAGCGCGCACGCAACCAAAAAGGCGGAAATCCGGAATCTCATCGCCATGCTCCGGAAGGCAAGATCAAGGACAGGGTACCGCACTGCGCAGTGCGTTCGACACCCCGCAATGCCGGCATTCGGACGCCTCGCATCGAAGAAGCTGCGTCGGCACATCGGCGCCGCGTCGAAACAGCGCGGTCGGGACCAGCCAAGCATGGCGGGATCCCGACCGCCCATTCACGCACGCCCTCAGAACCGGTACTTCGCCTGGAAATACACCTCGCGTCCGGTGAGCGGCCGCGCCATGAGCACGCCGCCGATACCGGCGCTGGAGCCAGTGATGCGTGCATTGCCTTCGGTCAGGCCGATCGCGTTGGTCAGGTTGGTACCCTGCAGGCGGAACTGCCAATTGGGACCGACATCAGCCACCACGCCTGCGCCGAGCGTGTGGAACGTGCCCAGCGGCTGCAACCCGGTTTGGTCTTCGAAGCGCTGACCGGCGTGCTCCCAGGTCAGGAAGCCGGTGAGGTTGCCCCAACTGGTCGGCAACGTGTAGCTG
>JBOHYO010000232.1:0-2944 GCA_050737935.1 Rhodanobacteraceae bacterium | reverse complement strand
GCATACCCATCGGCCAGCGAAAACCACCAATGAAAAGACAGTCACCGGACATAGCTGTAGGTTATGGTTTCGTTACGCGCGAGATCGAGTGAACACCCTTGAAGGCCGCTGTCTGCCATGTATTTCGGCGCGCGTGGACGCGGCCACACGCGCCTGTTCTGTCGCTTTCAGCCCGCCTCTACACACCGCGCGCGGCCATGTACGATGCTCGCCCATGACCGCTCCGTCAGCGCCACCGCGCGAATTGCCGCGCAAGCTCGGCCTCGTCACCGGCATGGCGGTGGTGGTGGGGGTGATCATCGGCAGCGGCATTTTCAGGGTTCCCTCGCCGATCGCCGCTGAAACCGGCAACCTCACGGGCATCACCCTGGTGTGGGTACTGGGCGGGATCATCGCGCTGTTCGGCGCGCTCTCGATCGCCGAACTGGCGGCGATGTATCCGGAGGCCGGCGGCCCTTATGTTTATCTTCGCGAGGCGTATGGCCGGCCGCTGGCGTTCCTGTTCGGCTGGATGTGGCTGCTGACGACGCCCATTTCGTGGGCCGCGCAAAGCCTGATGTTCGCCGAGTACCTGGGTTTCTTCGTGCCGATTCCAGTACCGATGCAGCACGGCATCGCGGCGGCGCTGATCGTGGTGGTCGCGGCCGCCAACGTACGCTCGGTGAAGTTGGGCGCCGCAATCCAGAACCTCTCGGCCAGCGCCAAGGTGCTGGCGATCGTCGGCCTCTCGGTCGCGATCTTCTTCCTGGCGCCGGGCGGCGCGGCCAATCCCCTTGCGGCCGAACCGATGGGCATGGCGAAATGGTCGGGCATCGGCATCGGCCTGGTCGCGGTGCTGTGGGCGTACGACGGCTGGCAGAACCTCACGACCCTATCGGGCGAAGTGAAGAATCCGCAGCGCAATCTGCCATTGGCATTGATCGGCGGCGTGCTGGTGGTGATCGTGGTGTACCTGCTGATCAACGCCGCGTACCTGCGCGCGCTGTCGGTGCCGCAACTCGCCGCGTCGAAATCGGTGGCCACCGATGCTGCCACCGTGGTGCTGGGTCGCGCCGGCGTCTCGCTGATCGGCGCGCTGGTGATGCTGTCGGTGTTCGGCACCTTGAACGGCAGCATCCTCTCCAGCCCGCGGGTGTTCTATGCGATGGCCGAAGACGGCCTGTTCTTCCGCACCGTCGGCAAGATCCACCCGAAATACGAGACGCCCTGGGTCGCGATTGCGTTCATCGTGGTGATCGCCGTGATCTACGTGCTGCTGCGCGATTTCATGCAGCTCGCGGAAGGTTACGTGCTGGGTGTGTGGCCGTTCCTGGCGCTGTGCGCGATCGGCGTCTTCATCCTGCGGGCGAAACGTCCGGACTTCCCGCGCGCCTACCGCACGCTCGGTTACCCCGTGGTCCCCGCACTGTTCGTGCTCGCGACCTTCGCGATCGTCATCAATTCGCTGTTCACGCTGTTCTGGTCCACCATCGCCAGCATCCTAATCACCCTTGCGGGCGTCCCGCTGTATTTCCTGTGGACCCGGTGGCGGCGCAAATTTTCGTTCGATCGCCCCTGATTGCCGCATTGTTGGCAACCAGTGACCATCGGGACCGTTCCAGGTTTCATGGAGACCAGAACGGCCATCCATGGCCTGACTTTTCAAAACAGCCGCTTCGAGCGGGGCGTATTTGGAGGGAAGCATGAAACGATTGATGTTGCTTGTTTGCGCATGCGCCTTGATCGCGTCCATGTCATGCATGGCCGCCGAGAACGCGCAGACGGCGCCCGGACCGGTCGCGCTGACCGCAAGCCTGCCGGATCCCGGCCAGAAGATCCTTTACGTCCACGAGGTGATGCCGGTCACGCCCGGACCGTTGACGCTGTATTACCCGAAGTGGATTCCCGGCGACCATTCGCCGGACGGTCCGATCGGGGACATGATGGGCCTTGAGTTTTCGGCCAACGGTCAACGCCTGACGTGGCAGCGCGATGAACTCGATCGCTTCACGTTCCATCTGACGGTTCCCGAAGGCGCACGGCAGCTCGACATCCGTTTCGAGTTTCCGTCGCGCGATCGGGTGACGACGAATCTCCTGGATCTCACCTGGGACCATGTTGCGTTGTATCGCGCGGGGTCCCCGACCAAGGACCAGATGTTCCAGCCGTCGCTGGTGATTCCTGCCGACTGGCACTACGGCAGCGCGTTGCAGACGGACACGCGCGACGGCAAGCGGATCACCTTCAAGCCGGTGCCGTTCAACACGCTGGTCGACTCGCCGGTGATCGCCGGCAAGCATTTCCGGCAGCTCGACCTGACGCCGAAGGGATCCTCGGTGCATCGCTACCTCGACATGATCGGCGACAGCGCCGCGGCGATCGCGATCTCGGACCAACAAAGCGCGGATTTCCATCGGCTGATCGAGCAGGCGCAGGCGCTGTTTCACTCGCACCATTACGACAGCTATCACCTGCTGCTGACCTTGAGCGATCACACCGCGAAGGGCGGTCTGGAGCACCACCAGTCGAGTGACGACAAGGCGCGCGGCGGCTCGAAGATGTTTGCCGATCCCGCGCATTTCATGCTCGACGCATCGCTGCTGCCGCACGAATACACGCATTCGTGGAACGGCAAGTTCATGCGTCCGAAGGGCTTGTGGCGGTCCGATTTCGAGCAGCCGGAAAAGCCGAAGCTGCTGTGGGTGTATGAAGGGCTGACGGTATATCTGGGCGACACGTTGACCGCGCGTAGTGGGTTGTGGTCGCCCGAGACCTGGCGCGATGCGTTGGCCTACCGCGCTGCGGTGATGGCGCACCGCACCGGCCGCGCTTGGCGGCCGCTTGTCGATACCACCATCGCGGTGGATTATGGCGCGCCCGAGGCGTGGGCCAACTGGCGCCGCCAGAACGACTTCTATAGGGAAGGCGAGCTGCTGTGGCTGGCGGTCGACATGAAGATTCGGTC
>JBOHYO010000231.1:0-17396 GCA_050737935.1 Rhodanobacteraceae bacterium | reverse complement strand
CCCGATGGCGGCCGCATCGCGTTCGTTTCCGGCGGCGCGATCTGGGAAGTGCCGGCGACGGGTGGCGCGGCGCACCTGCTGGTGGCCGACAAGGGCGCCGATTCGCGTCCGCTGTTTTCGCCCGATGGCAAACATCTCGCGTTCGTGTCCGATGCCACGGGTGATGGCGACATCTACGTGCTGGATATCGCGACCGGCGGGTTGACGCGCTTGACCTATACGGATGGCCGCGACGAGTTGAGCGGCTGGTCGCACGACGGTCAGTGGATCTATTTCAGTTCCGCGCGCGACAACGCGGGCGGCTTCAACGGCGTGTATCGCGTGCGCCTGACGGGCGGCACGCCGATGCCGGTGTCGCTGGAAACCTATCGCAACGAAGAGCAGGGCGTGCCCTCGCCCGACGACGAGACCATTGCATTGGTTGGTGGCAGTCTGGGCGCGTGGCAGTGGTGGCGGCACGGCAGTGCGCACATCGACCATGGTCGATCTGGCTGTTGAAGAACCACGGCTCGCACACGTACTCGCGCCTGACGCCTGACAATGCACGCGCCGACTGGCCGATGTGGGCGCCGGATGGGCGGTCGTTTTATTACATGAGTGATCGAGGCGGGAGCGACCGCGACGGCACCGAAAACATCTGGCGCGTGCAACGCGCTGGCAGTGAAGCGGGCGGTGACGCACTTTACGAACGGACGCGTGCTGTGGCCGGCGATCTCCGGCAACGGTGGCACCAACGCGTTCGAGCGCGACTTCGGGATCTGGACCGTCGATACCGCGACCGGCAACGCGCAACCGATTGCCATCACGCTGGCCGGCGCGGTTGCGGGACCGGAGAGCCAGCACAAGACGTTGCACGATGATTTCAGCGACCTTGCGCTGTCGCCCGACGGCAAGAAGGTGGCGTTCATCGCGGCGGGCGATGTGTATGCGGCCGATGCGAAGAAAGGCGGCCACGCGACGCGCATCACGGGCAGCGAGCCTGGGGTCGCCTACGGCATCGCGTGGGCGCCCGACAACCACCGCATCGCGTACGGCGCATTCCGCGACGGCAGTCGGCATCTCTACCTCTATGACTTCGACGCGGGCAAGGAAACGCAGTTGACCACCGGCGACGGCGAAGATGCCTCGCCCGCCTTTTCGCCCGACGGCAATACCTTGGCGTTCCTGCGCGACGGTCGCGAACTGGAACTGCTGGACGTATCGAACCGCCGCGTGCGCACGCTCGCCAGTGCGCATCTCGATCTGCATCGCCCGCTCACCTCCGACCGGCCGCTGGCATGGTCGCCGGACGGTCGCTGGATCGCGGTGCTGGAATGGGGTCCGCGCATGTTCCGCAATGCGGTGGCGGTGAATGTCGGGAGTGGCAAGACGATTCCACTGAGCGGACTGGCCAACACGTTCTCCGATGACGTCGCCTTCAGCCCGGACGGAAAGACCTTCCTGTTCACGACCGGCCAGCGCACCGAGCAGGGCCAGGTCGCGAGCATCGATCTGGTGCCGCGCACGCCGCATTTTCGCGAGGACCAGTTCCGCGACCTGTTCCGCCAGACCACGCCCGAGCCCGGTTACGAAAAGGAACAGCAAAGTACGGACGGATCCGGAAAGCCGTCCCCGGCGGAGGGCAAGCCGTCACACAAGCCGGTGCATGTGGCGATCGAAGCCGAAGGCATCCGCCATCGCCTGACCCTGCTGCCGACCGGTCTGGATGCACAGTCCATCGTGATCAGCCCGGACGGGAAGAAGCTCGTGGTCACCGCGCGCGTCGCGGGCCGCACCAACCTGTACGCGTGGTCGCTCGATCCGCTGGCGGGCAAGGACAAGCCACCGGTCGCGCGGCAGTTGACCTCGACCAGCGGCGACAAGGCCGACGCGCAGTTCAGCCCCGACGGCAAGGCCGTGTACTACCTCGACGACGGCAAACTCCGTTCGGTGGAACTCACCGAGGGCAGCAAGCCCAAGCAGATCGACGTGGACGCCGAAACCGACATCGATTTCGCCCAAGGCAAGCTGACTGCGTTCGAGCAGGCCTGGACCTGGCTGCGCGACAACTTCCACGATCCGTCGATGAATGGCGTGGACTGGAACGCGGTGCGCGCGGAGTACGCGCCGCTGATCGCGGGCGCCCCGACCCGGGCCGCCGTGAACCGACTGATGAACCTGATGGTCGGCGAACTCGATGCCTCGCATTCGGGCGTGCGTCCGGATGCGCATCCCGACCCGGTGACGGGCCGGCTGGGACTGATCTTCGACACCGCGTCCTACGAACGCGACGGCACGCTGCGGGTGGCCGAAGTGGTGCCGTTGTCGCCGGCCGCGATCGCGGGCATCGAACCAAGCGATGTGCTGCAGGCCGTCGACGGCCACGCGATCGGCGCGCGCGAGAACCTGTACGCGTTGCTGGAAAACCGCATCGGCAAGAAGACCACATTGCGCATCGCGGACAAGTCCGGCACGCGGCATGTCGAGGTGAAGCCGATCGATTCGCATACGCTCGGCGTGCTGGCGTATGACGGTTGGGTCGCGCGCAACCGCGCCTACGTCGCGAAGATCAGCGGCGGCCGACTAGGCTACGTGCACCTGCCGGACATGTCCGAGGCGTCGCTCCACCGGCTGTACCGCGACCTCGATGCGCAGAACATGACCCGCGAGGGCGTGGTGATCGACGTGCGCAACAACTTCGGCGGGTTCGTGAATGCCTACGCACTCGACGTATTGTCGCGCCGCCCGTATCTCAACATGACCTTCCGCGGGTTCGAGCACGCGCAACCCGCGCGCAGCATCCTCGGCCAGCGTGCGCTCGAGCGCCCGACGGTGCTCGTGACCAATCGCGTGACGCTGTCCGACGGCGAGGATTTCACCGAAGGCTATCGCGAGCTGGGCTTGGGCAAGGTGGTGGGCGAGCCGACCGCCGGCTGGATCATCTACACCAGCAACGAGAAGCTGATCGACGGCGCGACCGTGCGACTGCCGTTCATCACCGTCACCACCGAAGACGGCCAACCGATGGAGCTGCATCCGCGCCCGGTGGACGTGCCGGTGTCGCGCCCGCTCGGCGAGGCATACCACGGCAAGGACAGTGATCTCGATGCGGCGGTGCGCACATTGCTGCAGCAACCCGGGCAGTAGCGGGCGATTGCCGGGTCGCACCGAGATCATCGCCGCGGCACGCTCGCACAGAGCAATCAGATGGCGCAGCGGCAAGTCATCGTCGGTCACATGGGCCCGCGGCGATTGCGCGCAGGCGGCGATCTGCCGGAGCCACTTCCGCTCCGGGGCATTTCGCACAGGACGATGTCGTAGTTGCCAGGATCGGAGAGTAGTGCCTCGATCAGGGCAAGCCAGTTGGAGACGGGCCAGCAGTTGCGGTCACCCGACGAAGCACGATGCCCGGCAGCGGCGGTACCTTCGCTGCTTGGCTGCAGCAGCACGATTCGTGCTTCGCAAAGGCCGCGCTGGTTCAGTCAATTCCCAGGATCCTCGCGATCATGGTCGTTGACCGCCAAGCGAGGGGCAATCGGCGCTTGCGGACCGGCGCGATACGGTACTGCGGCGAACGCCGGCGGCGTCATCGCCGCGAAGCGCTGCCAGCGGTCGATCCAACGCTCGCCTTCCTGCAGCAGACAATCGGGATTGGCAAATCGGCATTGGTCTTGAAGCACGCCAGCGCGCCGCAAAAGTCCGCGGATCTTGTCCAACCGGTCGTCGTCGCAAACGTACACCGCGCCCTGTAGCCGCGTTCGGAGCTGCCGAACGAGGCGTCGTTGCGCGGGATCCAACCAGTACGGACGTCCCGGATTCTCGATACGAAATATCGCTTGTACGTCGCGATGACCGGCCAGCAATGGCTCCAGCCAGCTTCCCGAACCCAATAGCCGACATGGCTTTCCATAGCGGAGGTGCAACAGGTGCAGCAACGTCGTCAACGACGCCGTGTCGCCAAGCGTACCGAAGCGGATGACGAGGGGGCTGCAAGTGAACACCGATGACTCGTGCGGCAGATGAAGGTCACGAGTTTGCGGTTCTTGTCTTTGGATTCGCTTTGGCGCGTAACCATGCCCGAACACCCGGGCCAGACGGGCCATGGAGCCTCTGCTCGCGCGACATTGGCTCGTCTGGCGGTCAAGGGAAGGGATTGGTGCAACACCGGATCCGGCCCGCTGGTCTCGCCGACCTCGACGACGCGGCGAATCAGTGATCCGCTTGCGCCGTGGTCGTGGCCGCCGCCCTTGTACTTGACGAGCCTGGAGCCGCCGCCATTGCCGCGGCCCTGGGCCACAACGCATCCAGCTTGCCTTTGAGCCGCAGCTCGGCGACGTTGCGCATGCCCTGGTCGAGCTGTTTTTGTGCCGGTGTTTCCGGCGCGACCGGTGCGTCCGGCGCACGGGTCAGCCCTTCCAGTTGCGGCGCCACCAGTTGGGTCAGCGCGAACCACGGGTCATGAATGCCGGCGTCGTGCAGCACCATGCCCGGCAGCTCCCAGGCTGCGACATCTTTTGTCACCGGCGTGGTGGCGTGCAGCTTGGAAGTGTCGATCAGCAGGTATGGCACGGTCTGCACCAGGAAACCCTTGCCGTTGTGAAAGCCCGCCTCCTGGAAGGCCGGGACGATGGCCGGAAGGTGATCGCCGAAAAACACGATCAGGGTGGGTCGCTTGCGCTTGGCCAGGGCGTCGGCCAGCCGGCCCAGTTGCTGGTCGGCGTGGCGAATGTGGTAGATGTAATTCTGCAGTTCCGTCTTTGCCTCGCCAGTGACCTTGGACGGTACCGGGATCGCGTCGCGTTCCCTGGTGTCGATGCCGTAACTCTGGTCGTACGGCCCGTGTGCCTCGATGCTGATGCCGAGCATGAACGTCGGCGGACCCTCCGGCTTGAGCTCGCGCAACATTTCGTCGGTGAACGACTTGTCGGACATGTACTTGCCGTCGTGCACGGCGTCGTCCGGCGGGAAGTCGCCTTCGGAAATGAATTTGTCGAAGCCCAGTGCCTTGAACGCGGAAGCGCGGTTCCAGAAATGCGGATCGCCGCCGTGTACCGCCAAGGCCTGATAGCCATGTTGTTTCAGCAGCCGCACGATGCCCGGGATGACCTTCTGGTGGAGCTGAAGGTAGGGGAACATCACATTCCTGAAATAGCGCAGCGGCAGACCGGTGAGAACCTCGAACTCGGTGCGGATGGTGCCGCCGCCGAAGGTGGGCGAGTGCATCCGGCCGGAGGTCCCGTGCTGCGCCAGCCGACGCAGGTTGGGCATGAAATCGACGTCCTTGCCGTAGCCGTTGAGGATGGTCGGGTCGAAAAACGACTCGGAGAGGATCACCACGATGTCCGGCTTCTGCGCGGGAACCGACTCGGCCGTCGATTTCTCGAGGTCGTTGATCCGGGGTTCGAAGCGCGCCATCAATTGCAGCGCGGCATCGACATCGGGTTTGTCATGCGCCGCGCCGTATTGCAGGTGGAACAGCAACAGCGATCCGATCAGGCCATTGTGCTGGCGCGTCGCGCCCGGGGACCACGGCTGCATCCCGAGCAGCTTCGCGCTGTACAGGCCGCGCCAGAAGGGCACGCCGATGATCAAAGTGACCAGCGCCGCCAGCAACACGATCGAACCGGCGGCGCGCCAGCGGCGCGGATGCTTGCGCAACATCGTCGGTTCGAACCGGAACCACACGACCAGCCCCGCGATGCAGGCGAACAGGATCACGACCAGCAGTGCAATGTGCGGAAGGTATCCGGACAGCAAGTCACCGCCGCCTTTGCCGAGCTGCCCCAGCATCCGGAAATCGGCGGGCATCAGCGGTGCCCCGAGGTTCTGCACCTTCAGGGCATTCACGCCGTACAGCAGCGCCTGTATGGCGAACGCCAGCAGGAATGACCACCCGGCCCGACGCGTCCACGCGAACAGGGCGAAAGCCAGCAACAGGCCCGGCAGCGCGTTGCAGAACATCCTGAGCGGCGTGTCCCACCACGGTATCCAGGCGGGATGCGTCCAAAGCGACAACGGCACGATGTCCTTGCCACCGTCGAGCCACGCCGTGCACAGCACGAAGGCGATCGCAAGCAGCACCACCAGCGCGACGCGTGCGCCCGGCGGGTAACGCCCGGTTCGGGATGGAGAAGCAAGGGCCATGCGGGTCTTCGATGCTGCCGGCCGAAAAGCGTACCCGAGATCGGATGAACGGTTCAGGCGCAACCAGAGCTGTTGCTATGGCCGGCTTTTGTGAAAACTCAGGCCATGGACGGCCGCTCTGGAGTGTGGTGGACCGAGAAGAGTCGTCCTCGTTCTTGCATCCAGCGGTGCGGCGGTCAAGGACGACCGCACAATGAAAGTCAGGCCATGTACGGCCGTTCTGGTGTCCATGGCCCCAGAGCGACTGCACTCGCCATGGTGTTCAGCGACGCAGCGATCAGGGATGATCGCCCAATGGATTCGCTGGACCATTGGCTGTCCGAACGCTATGCCGAGTTGGCCGCCCATTGCCGGGCGGCAGGCGTGGTGATGCACGACGATGCGGGCGTGGCCGAGCGCGTGCGGTGCATGCTGCTGGCCAGCGACTTTGCTTTCGAAGCGCTGCGCGCCGATCCCGCGCTGCTCACCGCCGCGGGGCTCGAACGCCTGCGCGATCCCGCGCCCGCATCGGCGCGGGCCGCGCCTCTTCAGCACCCAACGGACGTCATGGCTGCATTGCGGCGGTTCCGTCGTGCCGAAGCGTTGAGGCTGGTGTTCCGCGACGTCAACGGGCTCGACGAGGTCACCGACACCCTGGCCGGAACGACGTCCTTGTACGAAGAACTGATCGCCGCAGCCTTGCGGCATGCGGAAGGCCGTGCCCGTGCCCGTCACGGCACGCCGCGCAACGCCGAGGGCGTGCCGCAGGCGCTCACGGTGGTCGCGCTCGGCAAGCTGGGCGGCGGCGAACTCAATTTTTCTTCCGATGTCGACCTCGTGCTCGCCTATCCGGAAGGGGGCACGACGGACGGCCCGCGCCCGCTCGACAACATCGAGTTCTTCGCGCGGGTCGCGCGCGAGTTCGTGCGGCTGCTGACCGAGGCGACCGCCGATGGCATCGTCGCACGCGTGGATCTGCGGCTGCGGCCGTTCGGCGAAGCGGGCCCGGTCACCGCATCGTTCGCGGCGATGGAGCAGTACTACCAGCGCGAGGGCCGGGATTGGGAGCGTTATGCATGGATCAAGGCGCGACCCGTCGCGGGTGATCTGGCGGCCGGCAAGCGACTGCTGGAGATCCTCAGACCGTTCGTGTACCGGCGCTATTTCGATTACACGGCACTGGACGGTCTGCGCGACATGAAGTCCCTGATCGACGCCGAAGTGGCGCGTCGTGATCTGGCCGATGACGTGAAGCTCGGCGCCGGCGGCATCCGCGAGATCGAGTTCACGGTGCAGCTGCAGCAGTTGATCCGTGGCGGCCGCGACCCTTCGCTGCGCGCCCGCGGACTGCTCCCGGCGCTGGCGGTCTGCGCCGCACGGGGCTACCTTTCGCAGCGCCAGGCAGGCAGTTTGCGCGAGGCCTATCTGTTCCTGCGCCTTCTGGAAAACCGCCTGCAGATGTTCGCCGACCGACAGACGCATGCGTTGCCGGCGGACGCCGCCACGCGGGCGCGCATCGCGCGGGCAATCGGCTATCCGGAATGGAAGGTGCTTGCGGCCGCACTGAGCCTGCAACGCAGGCGGGTGTCGGCCATTTTCGCCGAAGTCCTGCAGCCGCGCGATGCAGCCCAGCCTGCCGATGGCGAGCAGGTGCATGCGCGCGACGGCACGCGACTCTGGCAACGCGCACGCGAGGAAACCCTCGAGGCAGCCGCGCTGGCCAATGCCGGCTTTGTGCCGCCCGAGCCTTGCCTGGAGGCGCTGCGGCGGGTTGCAGGACTGCAGGGGCTGAGCGCGCGCTCGGCGCGCCGCATCGAGCATCTGATGCCGGAGCTGGTCGAAGCCGCGGCCGCCACTTCTGCGCCCGCCGATGCGCTGGTGCGGCTTTGCCGACTCGTACAGGCGGTGTCGCGGCGCTCGGCCTATCTGGCGCTGCTGCAGGAGCAGCCCGCTGCCCGCGCGCGCGTGGCCGGACTGTGCGCGGAGAGCGCGTTCCTCGCCGAGCGCGTCATCGGGCAACCGTTGCTGCTCGACGACGTGCTCGCGCCGCGCGTGGAACATCTCGCGCGCGGTGTCCCGCAACTGCGCCACGAGCTGGCGCAGCAACTGGTCGCGGCGCAGGCGGGCGGCGATCCCGAAGCGGTACTTGCGGCGATCGCCGAATGGCGAGGCAGTTACCGGATGCGGGTGGGCCTCGCTTTCCGTGACGGTTCGCTCGATGCGATCGCGACTGCGCGCGCACTCGCCGAGCTGGCCGACGCCGTGGTCGGCGCGGTGCTGGACATCGCCGAACGCGAGCTGGTTTCCCGGCGTGGCCGGCTGCCCGGAGAAGGCAGTGGCGTCGCGGTGCTCGGTTACGGCAGCCTCGGCGGCGACGAACTCGGTTTCAATTCCGATCTCGACCTGGTGTTCGTGTACGACGGCGCGCGCGGTGAAGCAACGAGCGACGGAGCGAGGCCGCTGGATGGGGCCCGCTGGTATGCAAGGCTGGCGCAGCGGGTGGTGCACTGGATGTCGGCGGGCACGCGCGGTGGGCGGCTGTACGAGGTCGACACCCGGCTGCGGCCGGACGGCGGGAAGTCGCTGCTGGTCGCGAGCCTGCCCGCGTTCATCGACTACCAGCGCGAACGCGCCTGGACCTGGGAGCATCAGGCGCTGGTGCGGGCACGTGCGGTGGCCGGGGATGCGGCGCTCGGCGCGGCGTTCGCGCGCGAACGTGGCGAAGTCGTGCGACGTGAACGCGCAGGCGAGCAAGTGGTTGCGGACGTGCGCCGGATGCGCGCGGAATGGCGGGCCCAGCGCGACCGCTCCGACGCCGGCCATCTCGACCTCAAGCAAGGCGCCGGCGCCTTGCTGGACATCCAGTTCCTGCTGCAAGGGCTGGTGCTGATGCACGCGCACGCGCACCCGGATCTGGCAGCGCATGCGGATACGCCGCGCCTGCTCGGCGATTGCGTGCGGGCCGACGTGTTGTCTGCGGACGACGCCAATGCCCTGCACATCGCGCACGCCGAACTGCTCGCACGCGCGCTGTCGGAGACGTTGGCGGGCACCCATCGGGTGGTGCCGCGGGACTTGGTGCTCGACGCGCGCTGCGCGACGGTGCTGGGGGTGGCGCGCCGCGCAGGCTTCGACTTCGGCGCCACGTGACGGCGCCAGGTGAATCGCGGGCAGAAGAAGGAGCGCGCTTCGCGCAGGCCCGCTCCTACAAAAGCGGCCTTCGTAGGAGCGGGCCATGCCCGCGATCGGCCGCGGCCTTCGATGCGCGGAGTCCAGACAGGCACGTCGATGCGAAGGATGAGAGAACGCTACGCCGCGCGCGCGGCCATCCGCTCGCGCAATTCGGCGGCGATCGCCTGGGTCTCGCGCAGCGGCGGGACGTCCGGTCGCGCGGTGCCGAGCTCCATCAGGAGTCCGCGCTCGTGCAACGCGGCGTGAAAGCGCGCGAGCTTGCCCGGCAGCGGCATGCTGGTCGGGGCGTGGACCGGCACGCCGGTTGCGCAGGCTTCCGAAAGCATGTTGACTGAATCGGGCGTCACCACGATGCAATCGGCCCATGCCAGCAGGCCAGGATACGGATTGGTTCCCTCGCCGTTCCAGAACAGGCACGGAAAGGCCGCGAGCCGGTCGCGCAGGGACGCGGCGAACGTCGCCGGCGTACGACGGGACGTCGTCGCGAGCACGCTGCCGTCCCGGGCAAGGTTGCCGACCGTTTCGACCAGCCGGTCGGCGAGCGATGCATCGAAATCGACGCCGTGCCGCGGGCCGCCGACCAGCACCGCGACGCGGGGGCGCGGGAAGGCCGCGAAATCGGGAAACGCCGCGCGGCCGGATGCGAGCCATGCATCGTCGATCGGATTGAGGGAACCGAGCGTCGTCAGCACGTTGGGTCCTTCGAGCCGATCGTGCCGCGGCGCGATCACGGCGTCCCAGTGGCGGGGGTCGATGCGCGGGTCGAGAATTTGCACGGTATAGCAGCGGCCGCGCGACAAGCCCCCCAGCATCCGGGTCAGCAATGCCGCACTGCGCCCGCAACCGATGGCGACATCGGGCCACGGCGGTGCGAACCCTGCCCGGTCGCGGGCGGCGAGCGCCAGCCGGCCGCCCGGCAAGCGACGCGGAGCGAACCACGACCACGGCGCGCGCAGTGGCAGCGCCAGCATCCGCGCCGAGGCTCCCAGCGCGGACGCAAGCGCCAGCGCCTGGCGCTCGTTGCCGGCGGCGCCGTCGCTGATCACCCAGGCGGTGCGTGGCGGAGTGGACATCGCGGATTCGGCTCGAGAGGACGGAACGCGATTATGCGGGAGGCGCCGCACGCGGATAGACTCCCATGGTCGCCCGAATCTGGTTGCCCGGTGCTGTCGACGTCCGAAATCGCGATCCGCCTGGTGCTCGCGGCCGTGCTGGGCGCGGTCATCGGCTTCGACCGTGAGCGTCACACCTGGGCGGCGGGATTGCGCACCCACATGCTGGTGTGTCTCGGCGCGGCGCTGACCATGATCGTCTCGGCATTCGCGTTTTCCGGCGTCCTGCAGCAGTGGCCGCGGGTAGTGCTGGATCCGTCGCGGATTGCAGCGCAGGTGATCAGCGGCATCGGCTTCCTTGGCGCCGGAACGATCATGTTCCTGCACCGCGAGAACGTGATCCGCGGCCTGACCACCGCGGCCGGGCTTTGGACGGTCGCAGCGATCGGGCTCGCGGCCGGCGGCGGCATGTATCTCGCTGCGGTGATCACCACGGCGATCGCGTGGCTGATCCTGGCGGCGCTCAAGCCGCTCGAGCGGCGGTTCGCGCTCCGCAAGGCATTGCCGCAGATCAAGCTCGGTTTCGCGGATCGCGCGCCGCTGGCGGCCCTCGAGGCACTGCTGGTGGGCCGGGGCCTGCCGGCCAGCTCGATCGTCGCCCGCCGCATTCCGGATGACGGCGACGAAGTGACCATCGAGTTCGCCCGAGGCTTCGACCGGCTCAAGCTCGGGGACCTCGCCGATGCCCTGCGTGGTTTGCCTGGGACCCAATCGGTGTCGTTGGACGTAGCCCGGCGCGGCAGTTGAAATTTGCCGGACGCGCGGTGCGCTAGAATCGATCGGGTCGATCCAGTGGATTCGCCGCATGTCTTCGCAACCAGCCCCTTCCTTTCCCGTGGGTGAACCCGCCAATGCCAAGCGCCGCTACGAGGTGACGGAGGCCGACCTGCCGCTGGCGTGCCCGCTCCCCGAGATGACGCTGTGGAATTCCCATCCGCGCATCTACCTGCCGATCGTCGATGACGGCGGTGAAACGCTTTGCCCGTACTGCGGATCGACGTTCGTCCTGAAGCATTCGTAAACCCGACGCCCGCGCCCGCATCCAGGAGTTTCGACTGCCGATCCGGGCGTGATTCTTGCAAGCTTTTGGTGCATGTCCGATGCTCCGGTTCCGCAGCGATTCGTGATCGAGCCCGCCGCCGCCCCTTCCCGTCACCTCACCGTCGTGCAGCTCCTGCCCGCGCTCGAGAATGGCGGTGCCGAGCGCTCCACGCTTGAGGTTGCGCGCGCTCTGGTCGCGGCCGGCCACCGCTCGGTCGTGGTCTCCGCAGGGGGCCGGATGGTCCAGCAGCTCGAGGCCGAAGGCAGCGAACACGTGACCCTCGACATCGGTGCCAAGTCGCTGCGCAGCCTGACGCGGATCGGCACATTGCGCCGCACCTTGGTCAGGATCGGCCCGGACATCGTGCACGCACGTTCGCGGGTGCCCGCGTGGCTTGGATGGTTCGCGCTCCGCGGCATGCGGCCGCGGCCGGGATTCGTCACCACCGTGCATGGGCTCAATTCCCCGGGCACGTGGAGTGGCATCATGACCCGCGGCGATCGGGTCATCGCGGTTTCCCAATCCGTGCGCGATTTCGTGCTGGGCCATTATCGGCGCGTCGATGCCGCCCGGCTCACCGTGATTCCCCGCGGGATCGATCCCGCAGCTTTCCCCTACGGCTATCGGCCCGAAGCGGCCTGGCGCGCGGCGTTCTTCGAGGAATATCCCCAGCTCGCCGGCGCGCCGCTGCTCACGCTGCCCGGGCGCGGCACGCGGCTGAAAGGGCACGCCGACGCGATCGCGCTGATCGCCGGGTTGCGCGAACTCGGCATCGATGCGCGCCTGCTGCTGCTCGGGATCGTCGAGCGCGGCCGTGAAGCCTACTTGCGCGAAATGCAGGAACTGGCCAAGGTGCGCGGTGTCGCCGACCTCGTGGTGTTTTCGCCTCCGCGCAGCGACGTGCGCGACGTGTTCGCGGCCTCGGATCTGGTGCTGCAGCTCTCCAACAAGCCCGAAAGCTTCGGTCGCGTCGTGATCGAGGCGCTGTCGCTGTGCCGGCCCGTGCTCGGGTACGCCCACGGCGGCGTGGGCGAACTGCTGGCCGAACTGTATCCCGCCGGGCGCGTGCCCGTCGGAGACGTCGACCGGCTGATCGTGCGTGCCGCAGAATTCCTGGGCCGCGCACCACCAATCGCGCCGCTGCAGCGCTATCACCTTTCAGACATGCAGTCGGCGGTGCTGGCGCTGTACCAGGAGCTTGCCTCGAAGACGCGCACGCCTTGACCTCGGTTCGGCGGATGCGCCGGTACGATGCGCGTTTCGGCATGCCCGGTTCCCCATGAGCGGCTTTTCCCTTGGTGCAC
The DNA here is from genome assembly GCA_050737935.1 of Rhodanobacteraceae bacterium. GTDB lineage: Bacteria > Pseudomonadota > Gammaproteobacteria > Xanthomonadales > Rhodanobacteraceae > 66-474. The sequence goes on along the minus strand of JBOHYO010000231.1, from coordinate 4,644 downwards.
GCCTGCGGGTGGCGCTGCTGTCGCCCCTGACGCCGATCTGGTTGGTGGTCTTCCTGCTGCCGTTCGGCCGGGCCAGCGAGCTCGGCACGCTGCTGTGCCTGTTGGGCGCTATCCTCCTCCTCGCGCGTGATCGCCATGCACTCGCCGGTCATGCGGGTGCGCGCCTGGTGCTGTGGCTGTGGGCGGCCTACTTCCTGGCGGCGCTGGTGTCGGTGCCCGATGCGATCGAGCCGTCGCGAAGCTGGAGCAACGTCGCTGCGTACCTGCGCTTTGCACCATTCGGGGTATATGTCTGTTTCGCGGTGCGGCGCGAATCGCGCCTGCAGGCACTGTGCCTGGCGACTGGTGTGGTGGTCGCGTTGTGGGCGCTGGACGCCTGGGTGCAGGCGTTTACCGGCTACAGCATCGGCGGGCACGCGCAGGCGCAGCGGATTTCGGGGATTTTCGGTGCCGACAATCTGAAGCTCGGGCCCGTGCTGGCCTCGCTGTCACCGTTCGTGCTGTGGGCGGCGCGGCGGTGGCTGGGCCGGATCGGGCTGATCGCCGCGATGGTGTTCCTGCTGGGCCCGATCCTGTTGGCCGGTTCGCGCGCGGCGTGGATCACCTACGGCGTCGCGCTGCTGGCGTTCTTCTGGATCGAGGCGCGCAGGCCATTGCGGTTCGCCGCCTGGGTACTGGCCGCATGCCTGGTGGTCGCGGCGGCGGCGGGCGTCGCCTGGCAAACTTCGTCGCGGTTCGACGCGCGCATGGAGCGCACGCTGGCCGCATTCGGCGACAGCCCGCGGGCCTGGAACCACGCCCTCAGCGGCCGCCTCGACATCTGGCAGGTCACGGGCCGGATGATTGCCGCGCACCCGGTCAACGGCGTGGGCGTGCGCGATTTCCGCTACGCCTACTCCGAGTATGCGTCGTCCAACGACCATTTCCTCGGCGCCGAATCCTGTGGCGAGGACGCCGGTGCCTGCCACCCCCACCAGATCGTGCTGGAGATCTTGAGCAATACCGGCGCGATCGGACTTGCCTTGTGGTTGGCCGGCCTCGCGCTGGCGCTGCGCGCGTGGCGAACGGTGGGCGCGGCTGCGCGCCAGCGCGCGTTCCCGGCGACCGTGGCCCTTGCCGTGACCGTGTTTCCGCTGAACACGCACCTCGCGTTCTATTCGGCCTGGTGGGGACTGTTGTTCTGGTGGCTGTTGGCGCTGTGGTGCGCGGCGCTGTACGCGGACATCCCGGATGCGGCGCCAGTCACGCTGCCACGCATCCATCGACGCGGCAGGAACCAGGCAGCCGCGACCCGGGACTCGGGACCCGGGGCCCGACAAAATCAAGAGCGGCAGCACACTAGTTGATCCAGCCCCGAAACCGCGGGTTTCGAATCGCGGCGCCTGGTTCTATCCGGTTGTTGGTCTGCCGTCGATCTTGGGCTTATCGGCTTTTTCCCGAGTCCCGAGTCCCGAGCCCCGAGTCCCGCACATACACCGGCGGCATTCCCGGAGGCCTCGTCTTGAAGCGCTTGTGCGCCCACAGGTATTGTGCGGGCGCCTCGCGCACCATGCGCTCGATCGCGGCGTTGACGCGCGCGGTGTCGGCGACGACGTCATCGCCCGGGAAATCTTCGAGTGGCGCTTCCAGCCGCAGTGCGTAGCTGCCGGCTGGCGTGCGGCGATGGAAGAATGGCATCACCGCGGCGCCCGAAAGGCGTGCGAGGTGATGGGTCGCGGTGATCGTCGAGGCCGGAATGCCGAAGAACGGCGCGAATACCGAATCCTTGCCGCGCATGTCCTGGTCGGGCGCGTACCAGACAGTGCCGCCCCGCTTCAGGTACTTCACCGTCGCGCGCAACTCGTCCTTGGCGAACATCGCGTCGGCGTAGGCGAGTCGCGCGCGCAGCACGATGGTTTCGAATACCTCTGAATCCATGTGCCGGTACATGCCGGCGATCCGGATTTGCCGCGAAATCAGGCGCGCGCACAGTTCGAGATGCGAGAAGTGTCCGCCGACCAGCAGCACGCCACGACCCTGTCTGCGCGCGATTTCGAGGTGTTGCAGGCCTTCGATGGTGACGTTGAGGCGTGCGAGCTTGCGGTCGGTTGCGAACCAGCCGAGCGCGAACTCACCGAGCATCCGGCCCATTTCGCGCGTGGCGTCGCGGCGGAGCAATTCGCGCTGCCGCGCATCGAGTTCCGGGAAACACATTTCGAGATTGCGCGCGATCACATGGCGGCGTTCGCGCAGCAACGGGGAAGCGGCAGCGCTGAAAGCGGCGCCCGCAGCCAGCAGCCAGCCCACCGGTAGCCGCGCCAGCATCCGGACGGCGGCCACCCCGAGCCATGCAGGCCAGTGGCGCGGCGCCAGCAGTTTGCGTGGGAAGGGAGGCGACGCCTGCATGGCGGGTGATGATAGCAACCGCTCGCAGTGCAGCCCGTGTGGAGGCATGAAGCGTCTGTCGAATACTTCCCTCTCCCCCAAACGGCTTCAACGTTTGGAGGAGAGGGCAAGGGTGAGGGGGCGAGCGTATCGCGTTGCAGGGAGGCATCGACAAGTGCATGTGGAATCCCCTCACCCAGCGCTACGCGCTCGGCCTGCGGCCGCCTCCCCCCCGAGCAGAAGCCGCTCGGGGGAGAGGGAGTCGAAAGTCACCCCAGCATCGCCGTGAGCTTCGCGAGTTGCGCGGCACCGACGTCGCGGCGCGTCTGGGCTTCGGCCTCCGGATCGGCCCCGTCGCGATGCAATTCGGTGGCAGGCAATTCATCCAGGAATCGCGATGGCCTTTGCTTGAACGATTGCCCGTAACGGCGGCCCTGCACGCTGTACGAAAGGTGCAGAAGCTCCTTGGCGCGAGTGATGCCGACATACAGCAACCGGCGTTCCTCGTCGAGGCGACCTTCGTCGATCGCGCCTTCGTGCGGCAGGGTGCCGTCTTCGCAGCCGACGATGTGGACCGAGCGAAATTCGAGGCCCTTCGCCGAGTGCAGGGTCATCAACCGCACCGCGTCTCCGCCGTCATCCTTGTCGGCGTGGTTCAGCAGCGCGAGTTGTGCGGCCAGGTCGCCCGCACGTGCGTTGCCGGAACCCATCGCGCGGAACCAATCCATCAGTTCACGCACGTTGCCGAGCCGCCGTTGACGCAGCGCTTCGTCACGCACGCCGCGGGACAAGTGCTCGGTATAGCGGGTGCGCTTCAGGATTTCCTCGACCAGCTCCGCGGCGTGCGCGTGTCGTGCGTGTTGTGCGAGCGCATCGATCAGATCGACGAACCCGGCCAGCGCAGTCGCAGGCCGTGCCGAAAGTTGCTGCAAAGCGGCCGGGTTGCGCGCCGCACGCAGCAGGGATAGATGCTTCGACTGCGCGAGTTCGCCCAGCTTCTCCAGCGAGGTCGCGCCGATTTCACGGCGCGGCACGTTGACCACGCGCAGGAACGCTGCGTCGTCATCGGGGTTGGCGAGGAGCCGCAGGTAAGACAGCACGTCCTTTACTTCGGCGCGGTCCAGGAAACGCAACGCGCCGCTCAGGTGATAGGGGATGCGGCTCAACTGCAGCGCCTTCTCGATCGGCCGTGACTGGTGGTTGCCGCGATACAGAACCGCGCAATCGGACCACGCGAGTTCGTGCTTTTCGCGCAGGTACATGAGCTGCGAAGCGACGCGCTCGGCCTCGTGTCCGGCATCGCGGCATTCCAGCACCCGGATGCGTTCACCATCATCGTGCGCGCTCCACAGTTTCTTCGGGTGCGCGTGCGGATTGTTGGCGATCAGCGCGTTGGCGGCGCGCAGCACGCGTTGCGCGCAGCGATAGTTCTGCTCCAGCTTCACGACGCGCAGCTTCGGATAATCCTGCGACAACTTGTCGAGGTTTCCGGGGTCGGCACCCCGCCATGCATAGATCGATTGATCGTCATCGCCCACGCAGGTGAATGCGCCGCGCTCGCCTGCCAGCAGCTTCAGCAAGCTGTATTGCGCGGCGTTGGTGTCCTGGCATTCGTCCACCAGCAGGTAACGGATGCGTTCGCGCCACGCGCTGCGCGCTTCCTCGTCGCGCTGCAGCACCGCGACCGGGAGCCGGATCAGATCGTCGAAATCCACCGCATTGAACGCGGCAAGCCGCTTCTGGTATGCCACGTACAGTTGCGCGGCTTCGAGCTCACGCGGCGCGCGCGCCGCGTCGAGCGCCTGTTCGGGCGTCAGGGCCTCGTTTTTCAAGCGTGACAGCAGCGAACGCAACTGGAACAGCTTGTCGGATTTCACCGCGGCGCCGGCGAGTTCCTTCACCAGTCCTGCACTGTCGTCGGCGTCCAACACCGAAAACCCGCGGCGCAATCCGGCGCGCGCATGTTCGATCTGCAGGAATTTGAGGCCTAGCGCATGGAAGGTGCACACGCTCGAACCTTCGGCAGCATCACCCCTGATGCGCTTCGATACGCGCTCTCGCATCTCGCGAGCGGCCTTGTTGGTGAACGTGATCGCCGCGATCTTGCCGGCCGGCACGAGCCTCCGTTCGATCAGATGCGCGATCTTTTCGGTGATCACGCGGGTCTTGCCCGAGCCCGCGCCGGCCAGCACCAGCAGGGGGCCATCCGTGTACTCGACGGCGGCGAGTTGTTGGGTGTTGAGCATGGGTCAATCCGGCGAACAGCCGTCAATGTTACCG
>JBOHYO010000230.1:0-2029 GCA_050737935.1 Rhodanobacteraceae bacterium | reverse complement strand
GGCCATGCCCGCGACCAAGTCGCGAATGCGAATGACGCCAAAGCCCGCCCGTCTCAAAGCTCACCGCGCGCAGCGAGGGTGCGAATGCGATCGGCGGTGCGGCATGCGATCGCCTGGATGGTCAGCGACGGATTGACGCCGCCGACGGTAGGGAACACCGAACCGTCGCACACCCACAAATTGCGGATGTCCCAACTACGGCAATCACCATCGACCACGCTGCTGCGCGGATCGCCACCCATGCGGGCGGTGCCGTTCAGATGGCAGGTATCGTCGGATTCGGCCCAGACGTCGCGCGCACCGATGGCGGAAAGGGCTTCGGTCATGAATCCGACCGAGTGCTTCACCAACGCCTTGTCGTTGTCGCACAACGAAAAGGTCACCCGCGCAACCGGCAGTCCATACTGGTCTGTTTCGTCTGCGAGAGTGACGCGGTTGCGTTCCTGCGGCAGCGTCTCGCCAACGATCTTGAAGCCGGCCTGGTGGTTGTACTGTTCCATCTCGCGCAGAAGTGCGTCACCCCACAGCCCGCGGTTGCCCGCCTGCGTCGAGGCCCACGTCCGCGGCAGCGGCCCCTGTGACATGAACGCATAGCCGCCGAAGAAATCCTTGCCCGCATCCTCGTAGTTCCAATGCTCCGTCAGCGTCAGCGACGGCGGTCCCTTGTACCAGCGGATCTCCTCGTCCATTACGCCGAATGCGCCCTGGTTGGTCTGCGCCATCAGGTTCTTGCCGACCAGCCCCGAACTGTTGGCAAGTCCGTCGGGGAAACGCGCATTGGCCGAATTCAAGAGCAGCCGCGGTGTTTCGATCGCGTAGCCCGCGACCACCACGTTGCGCGCGCGCTGGAAGCGCCATTGTCCTTCGCGGCAGTAATGCACGCCGGTCGCGAGTCCGGCATCGTTGGTCTCCACGCGTCCGACCATCGCGAGGTCGCGGATCTCGGCGCCTGCATGGATCGCGCGCGGGATCCAGGTGATCAGGACACTTTGCTTCGCGTTGGTGGAACAGCCCGTCACACAAAAGCCGCGGTACACGCACGGCGGGGACAGACCACGCGGCGCCGAGATCGTCGCGAGCGGCGTTTCGGTCCAGCGGATGCCCATGGCTTCGCAGCCCTTGGCCAGCACCCAGCCGGCCGCATTGATCTCGTGCGCACGATATGGGTAGCGCGGCCGCGGCGGACCCCACGGATACGTGACGGGACCCGCGATCTTCAATGCCTGCTCGACTTCCGTGTAGTACCGCCACATTTCTTGCCAGTCGATCGGCCAGTCGGCGCCGTAACCGAGCAGGCTGCGCGACTTGAACCACTCGGGACGGAAACGCAGCGAGACCATCGCGAAGTGCACGGTCGAACCGCCGACCGATTTGCCGCTGTTGTTGCTGCCGAGCTTCAGCGGATTGTCGCCGTCGCAGATCCGCTCGTCGGTCCAGTACAGCTTGGCCTGGTGCGCCTCGTCGGAGGCGAATTCCTCGAGCGGCCGCCACCATGCGCCGGCGTCGAAGGCGACCACCGAAAAACCGGCCTCGGCCAGCCGGCACGCCAGGGTGCCGCCACCCGCGCCGGTGCCCACGATCGCGAAGTCGACTTCATCGTCCTCGCGGTATTGCCGCATCGGCACCCAACCGCCGACCCGCAGCGGATCGGGTGCGCGCCCGTCCTTGCCGCGCGGATTGTGCAGGGCGTCATCGAGCATGTTCGTTGGCCCTGCGGGCCTTGTCCTCGTCGCCCGGTTCCGCCTCGACGGCTTCCCAGGGATCGCGGCGATTGAAGTCCATGCGCACGTAGCCACGCGGGCTGGCGGGGCCGCCGAAGCCGATCTCGTTCCATGAGGTCGGGTGCGAGTAGTACGCGGCGAGGATGTCGTGGGCGAGGCGTTCGGAGAAGAACGTGCCGGCCGGCATGTCCTGCCATTCGGCGCCGTCGAGCTTGCCATCCTGCATGGCCTTCAGCAGGTCGTCCTGGAACACCGCGGTCAGCATGTGGAATCGCCGTTGGTGCCGCGCCCGCGAGGCTGCCTCGAGT
>JBOHYO010000229.1:0-14614 GCA_050737935.1 Rhodanobacteraceae bacterium | reverse complement strand
TCAAACATGTCAATCTCCAGCAGAAAGGGCCTTTCGATACCGCTGACGAGACTACCTTGAGAAGCTCTGAACAAGTCCCGCAATTGAAGCACTGCGATCAAGAACCGAGTCCAACGATGCAGCGCTGATGAACCACACCGCGGAATGCGGGAGCTCTGCAAAAACTGCGGTCGATTGTCAGGTCAGCCGAACGTGAGGGCATAGGCATGCACGCCGGGATCGAGGAAGGTGATCTTGAATACGCGCGCGCCGGTGCCATGCGCCTGACGTACCAGTTGGTAGAGGCGTTGCGCGGTCACGGTGCCGTTGCCTGCGGCGTCGATGTCCATGCCGTGGTCGGCACCCGGCGCCTTGCCGTCCAGCGTGACGCGAAAGCGCACGGGTTTGCCGTTGCTGTCCGGACCAAGCACCAGGTGCAGGTCGCGGCCTTGGAAGCGGAAGCTGATGCTGCCGTTGGCCTGGTCGAGCGTGGCGTCGTGCGCATGCACGGTCCAGCGGCCGTTGAGCGCCCACTGATCGGTGGCCAGTGCGGCAGGTGCGTGGTAATTTTGCGGGTCATCCTGAGCCACCGGGCCATCGGCGAAGTCATCCGTACGGGCATAGCCGACGTAGGTTTCCGGCGAACGGGCATAATCGCCCGAACTGGCCGCTTCAGCGCCTGGCGCATTGGGGTCCACGTAACCGCCGGGCAGGTTCTTCTGGCCGGCCGCGGCAAGCAACTCGCGGATCACATCCTCACCTTCCTTGTAGCCACCTTCGCCGTAGTAGTGATGGCGGATCTGCCCCTTGGCATCGATGAAGTAATCCGCCGGCCAGTACTGGTTGTTGAAGCCTTTCCAGATCGCGTAGTCACTGTCCAGCGCCACCGGATAATCGATACCAAGCCGCTGCACCGCGCCGGCCACGTTGGCTGGAATCTTTTCAAACGCGAACTCCGGCGAGTGCACGCCGATCACCACCAAGCCGTGATCCTTGTACTTGGCATACCAGGCTTCGACGTAGGGCAGCGAGCGGATGCAGTTGATGCAGGAGTACGTCCAGAAATCCACCAGCACCACCTTGCCGCGCAGCGACTGCACCGTGAGTGGCGAGCTGTTGAGCCACCCGGTGGCGCCGGCCAGCGAGGGGAACATGCCTTCCACCGGCAGCCCTTCCACCGGTAGACCATCCACCGGCAGCGTCGCACCGATTTCCAGAGCAGGCGCGGCTTCGGCAGGACGCACCGTATTGATCAGCGTCTGCTCGATACCTGCGGTGCTGGCCAGTGACACGCGGGTGAGCAGGCCTGTATCCAGCCCCAGCGCGATCGCGGCCACACCGGCCAGTACCAACACGCCCAGCGCGCGACGCACCCATTCGCCGGCACCGAGCGAACGCTTCATCAACGCAAGTACTCTGCCGCCGATCAGCAGTGCCACCGCGAGCGAGGTGACCGCGCCGGCGGCATAAGCGAGCAACAGCAGCGTGGTCTGCACGCTGGCGCCGTTCAGCGCCGCGCCGGTCAGTAGCAGCCCCAAGATCGGCCCCGCGCAGGGCGCCCACAGCAGACCGGTGGCGATGCCGAGGCCGGTCGCGCCCCAGATCGAGTCGTCCTCGTTGGCCGTACGCTGCGACAGCTTGTTGCCGAGTGCTACCACCGGCCGAGTGATCCATTTGGCGAACTGCGGCGAGAGCAAAGTAAGGCCAAGCACCGCCAGCACCGCCATTGCGACGTAACGGCCATACTGGTTCGCGTGTACCGCCCAACTTCCACCGATTGCCGCCAGCGTGGCCACTAATGCAAACGTGATCGCCATGCCAACCAACATAGGCAAACCGTTCTTCAGGAATGGCCGATCCGAACGTGCGAACACGAACGGCAATACCGGCAGGATGCACGGACTGAGGATGGTGAATACGCCACCGAGATAGGCGAGGATCAGCAGGAGCATGGTTGGGTCGTTTGCAGGAGGATGTCAGGTATTCGCTGCGCGCTACGGTGCGGTTACCAGGATGTACGAAGTAACGTCCGGCACGGACGCAGCGAATCCCTGAGCAGGTCCCACGACGCGATCCGACTATGCCGGGCTTGACTGCTACCAGTACGATGGTCTCTGATGGCGCACGCTTTTCATGGGCGCTAGCCAAGACGATCGTGCCTGACCCAGCCGCCAGCATCGACGAGTCGCCCGACCGACGCCGCGCGGCGTGGATGGCCGCAGCGCAGGCGGGCGATCGCCGCCTCTACGAGAAGCTGCTGGCCGACTCGGTGGCGTTGATCCGCACGGTGGCGCGGCGCCAAGGCGTGGCGCAGGATCATCTGGACGATGTAGTGCAGGAAACCCTGATCACCGTCCATCGCGTGCGCCATACCTACGATCCGACCCGTTCCTACGATGCGTGGCTGAGCGCCATCGCCAAGCGCCGGGGGATCGACGCACTGCGCAGTTGCGGTCGTCGCGACCGTCGCGAACGGCACGATGATTCTGCGCTCAACACCCATGCGGGTGTGGACGACGCCAGCGCCGCCGCCGAACGAGAGCAGCGGGCGCAGCACCTGCGCGAAGCCGTCGCACAGTTGCCGCCGGCCCAACGCGAGGCCGTCGAGCATCTGGGCCTCAAGGAGCAGTCGCTGGCCGAGGTCGCCGCGCACACCGGACGCGCCACCGGTGCCCTGAAAGTGAATCTGCACCGCGCCCTGAAGGCGCTGCGCGGACGCATGCAAAAGGATGACTGAGGGCGCCATGACCGACCCACATTCCATCGACAACCTGATCGCCGCGCTCGGCGCCGAGATGCAACCGGTACGCCGATTGCTGCCGCCGTGGCTGCGCACGCTCGGTTGGCTCGCGGTAGTGGCGGCGATCGCCGTGCTGCTGTTCGCGCTTCACGGCGCAACGCCGATGCTGCAGCGCTGGGCCGGCGCACCCGATCTGGCGTGGGCGACACTGGGGGGCGTGCTCACCGCGATCGGCGCGGCGTGGGCCGCGTTCACGCTGGCCGTGCCCGGACGTTCGCGGGCTTGGGCGTGGCTGCCGCTGCCGGGCGCGTTGCTGTGGATTGGCGCCAGCGGCTGGGGTTGCTTCCGAACGGATTTTCAGCACCTGATCGCGCCGGGCACGCAGATCGGCAATCTGTATCAAACCAGCGATTGCCTCGTCTTCATCATCGGCTTCTCGATACCGCTTTCGGCGTTGATGATCTGGCTGTTGCGCCGCGCCTGCCCGTTACGCCCAGTACTCACTGCGGTGCTGTTGGGCCTGGCCAGCGCGGCCGCCTCGGCCTGCCTGCTGCGGATCTTTCATGCGTACGACACGGCCGCCACCGACCTGTTGACACATGCGCTGGCAGTGGCCGTGGTGATCGCGCTGAACGCCGCGCTGAGCGAGCGTTTATTGTCGAAAGGATGAGACAAGTAACCCTGCGCCGGTTCGCAACGACGAGGTCGCCATGGCTACGCCCGATGCAGCCAGCTTTGCCTGCGTCGACGCGCTGGCGCATGGTGGCACGCTCACTTTCGCGCAGCCGTGGCAAACCAAGTTGATGCCGACTCCGACCTGCCGGCTTGGCGGGGCAGTCTGGCCGTGCGTGGAGTGATCGTGGCACGCAATCGGATCTGGCCGCCTCGGCCAGAACTTCCCCGATCGGGTCCCGCGCCGCCGATGGCCCGTGTCGACCCTAACCGGTCTCTGGTAACCATCCGCTCTCAGGAAGGTCGGCCACCAGCTAACGTTGACCGGCGGTAGCAGGAAATTATTTGAGCCTCAGGATGCCCGCTCGGTGTCGAGGCGGCGAGGCTCGCGGACACGGCGCGGCGCTCGCTGGGCAAGCTGCTGAAGAAGCGCTGGCTAAAGAGGACGCGGCACCGCCCGTAATCCCTCGTTGTTTTGCGGGGCGCCCCATTTCCGCCCGGGTCGTCGATGACCCGGCGGGGGTCGTTTTCGACCCGCGGCGTTTTGTCCTGTTGCCATCACCGTTTGCGCAATCGCACGTACTCGCGGGCGGGTCATTGACGCCCCGGTAAGACGCGCTGCTTGCCGGTAAAGCGTCGTCAGTTCATGGCGTTGCGCGAACGCACGAGGCTGGCCCGAATGTTGCAAGCGTCGTTCCCCCGCAACAGTCGGTTGCCCGATGTCGGAGTACTGCACGCTAGGAGGTGCCGATCATGTCCTACGAGATCGAGAGTCACCAGGCCGCGCTGGTCACTCCCACCGAGAACGCGTCGACGAGGGCGGCCACTTCTGCGCTACCGCCACGATTCCCACTAGGCCGCACATGCCGCCAACTGGCCATGCGTGCGGGATCAACGCGTCGTTCGGCGATCGAGTCGCAGTCTTCGCCGTCAGCCGCAGCGCGGCGACTTCGGCGCGGATCCACGACCGGCGGCCGGGCCAAGTGGATGAGCAGCACGATCCCGGCTGGCCCAAGGAGCACTGAACCATGAGCTCACGCACAGTGAAACGAACCTCAGGGACGCCGGACGGAAAGCCGCCGATCACGGCGGAGGCGTTGTTGGCGCTTGACAACATCCAGGCCAAGGGCAAGCTGCCGCAGCATGTCGTTGAGCAGCTCAGAACTCGCCGTTTGTACCTTAGTAGCGGAGACGGAGTAGAAGGCATCAAGCAGGCGATTAAGAAGGCCGACCGCCATGCCGACGGCGTCTCACTGTCGCTGCCCGAATCGGTCGCCGTGGGGCTACCCGGTCGGGCGCTCGAGGTGTTCAGCCGCGACGCGTTGAAATCTGCGGTTGGGGACGTGCGTCATGCGCCCGGTTACCTGCCCAAGTGGGCCGAGCTGATCTACCATCCCAAGGTCGCCGCCAGGCCGCCGCGCAAAAGGATGCGCACTTTCGACGGCCGCCGCGTGACGCCGCTGCAAAATCAGGAGTTCGTCTACGGTCCGGACGACCGTCACATCTACTATCCGCAGGGCTACCCTTGGCAGTGCATCGGGAAGGTCGACATCTATCCAAGCGCGGGTGCCGAGAACCCGACTGAATGGGGCAGCGGGGTGCTGATCGGAGAGCGGATCGTGCTTACCGCTGGCCATGTGGCGGCTGCGATCAGCAACCCGCACGACTGGAAGATGCGGTTCACGGCCGCGATGTACAACGGCAGCTCGGTCGTCGGGCCGGGGGCCGTTTCCTACGTGTCGGATAGCAGTTGGTACGGCGACGGCGTGTCTGGACACGACATCGGCCTGCTCAGGCTGTATGAGCCCCTCGGCACCTCGCTCGGTTACTTTGGCGCGAAAACATACGACAGTTCGTGGAACAACGGGAGCTACTGGATCCTGTCCGGCTATCCGTACGACCTGGCAAACGCCAACAGCCCCTCACGGCAGATCGGAATCGCGGTGCTCGACGAGGACTCGGACATCGAGAACAGTGCCGAGCTCGAGCATCACGGCGACACCGCCAGCGGCGATTCCGGCGGTCCGTTCTTCGGTTTCTGGGCCGACGACCCAATCCCGTACGTGGTCGGTACTACCAGCGGCCACGAGACCATCGGCGGTCCATCATGGACGGGCGGTGAAGATAACAACATCGAGGCCGGCGGCGGGTTGATGGTGCAGCTCATCGCAGCCGCGCGAAAGAACTGGCCAGCCTAGGCGTCGGTGCTTACGGGCATCTCCTCGACCCATGAACGCACGGCGGACTGCACCGGGCGCAGCAGCGCGCGCTGTGACGAGCCCGGGAGTGCAGCGAGTTCGGCCAATACTTGGCCGAGCCGCTGCGCCTCGGCCTCGGCGACGCCGGTCTGCAGCAGCCGGCGGACTGCGTCCTCCCCGCTTGCCGGGCAGTCGCCGGCTCGGTCGAGCAGGAGCCACAAGGGGCGGTTCCAGCCCCCGGCATCCCAGTCCCCGCGCACGTCAACGAGGTCGTCGACGATCCAGAACGCCTCCCCCATCAGAGCTGCGGCTCGGTCAACGGCCGCACGGACCGAATCGCTCGCCGCCGGGTTGGCGAGCTTCGCTAGCGTGGCCACGGCGGTGGCAGGCAGCGCGCTTTTCGCGTAAAGGGCCTCCCAGACGGCGCGCGATGGCGGCTCGCCGACATTCCGATCCTGCAGGCTGGCCAGCTCGCCGCGCTGCATCGTGGCGATGATGCGTTCGAATCGTTCGACATCGTCGGCTCTCCCACCAAGACGACGCGCACCGGACATCACCTCGACGGCCACTGCCGCAACGGACTCGACGCCCAGGTCGCCGGACGGGACAGCAACTGCGGGCGGAACTGCGGTGAGCAGTTGCGCGTTTAGCCGGCCGGCCAGCGCCGGCCTCCGCTCGGGGAATGTATCGACCACGTGGTCGAAGAGCACGATGCCCAAGTTCAGCAACGCGCCCAGCCGTGCGACGTCGGCCACCCGGCCCGCCCGGACCCGCGCGAGCACGCCGAAGCCAGCCGCCTGTTGCCAGCCGTGACCGAATACCCGCGTGACCGCCCCGACCGTGAGCCCGACCGAGCCGGCTATGGCAGCCGGATCCGCGCCGCAAACCCGCTGCACGGTCGGTCGCAGATGCCGCGCCGCCGCGATTGCCGCCTCCCGCCTGACTTGGTCGAACCGCCCGTCGTCGATGTACATGCCGGCGTTGACGAGCGACTTCGTAACCAGTTCTCTGAGCGCGCTCATGACATCCCGGTCAAGGCCCGGGCAAGCGTGGAAACGCAAGCGGCAGTGGTGAACAGGCGGTGGTGGTCGTGGACCACGACGCCAGTGCCGAGGTCGTCCACCCGCCACGGCACATGACCATCCGGCGCGGCCATGTCAGGCGGTGGGATCCGCATCGAGGCGTGCCCTGGCCAACCTCCGTCGGATTTCTGGAGGTCGACCAGCGCGGCCACCCCCCGATTTACGATGTGCGTGTTGTCGTGGTTTGAAGCTTTCATCAGGATGGACAGCGATAGCGCCGTCGCGAACGCCGAACGCTCGAATCCGGCTGCAGCCCAAGCCCCTTCGCCGAGCTGCTCGGAGTAAGCCCACGCGGCCGCTCGTCCGACAGGCTGCGGATGCTCCAAGGCCTCGCCCAAGGCCGCCGCCTGCAGCGTCGGGTAGTGTCGGTCGACCCACCAGTACGAGTCCCACGTACCGTCGTGACCTTGGCGCGGCTCGACGAAGCGCCACGCAAGTTCAGCTTCTTGCCCGAAACGGCAATTGGGAACCAGAGCGAACGCCAGACCGGCGCTCGCCGTCACCTCGAGATGGCACGTGCACCAACCGCGTACGTCGAAGCGAGGCCCCTGACGCAGGTAGTGGCGGATCGCTGCCGGACCGGCGTAAGTCGAGATTCCGCCCGTATGCGGGTCCTGGAATCCTTTGAGGCATCGTCCGGCTCGCTCCATCGCGTTCCGCTCCACGTCCAGCGCGGCGAGAAACGTTAGAACGCAAGCCGTCGAGTCGGCGTCGCTGGGGACGTTGCGATGGTAACCCCATCCGCCATCGCCGTGCTGACGCCGTACCAGCGCGTCAGTGGCACGGTCGATCGCCGTGCCTCGCACACCTGTGTCCAGCAGCTGAGCTCCAATGAATCCCGTCGGCCAATCGCTCGCCTCGCCCGCCAGTGTCTCGAAGTCATGCCACAGGCCATCTTCGCTTTGCCGAGTCAGCAGGAACCGGACGCCGCCAGCGAGGGCATTCGTCACACGCATCCCGGTGGTGCTCATCTCGCCAGCCTCCTTCCCGATCGTCGTCCGGGCAACAGGGTAGGCAGTGTGCAGAGACCGAGGCGTCGCTGCAGGTACACACGGGGTACCTGCGTCGAACGGTATTTGCTCGCCCAAGTAGGGGGCAGGCAGGGGCGCGTGTCGTGTTGCAGTTCGTTGTTGAATTCACCTGTTGTAGTGGCGGTCGAGCTCGTACGGCTGTTAAAGGAAGAAGTCATCGGCCAAGCGCAGGGTGTCGGCGTATTCCCCTCGCGCGGCACCGAGGATGCGTACACCTGGGCCGGGGGACGGGTGGCGGTACACGATGTCGCAGGTCAAGCTGAATTCCACGCCCAGCCGCCACACCCTCCCGTCCTTGAACAGCTCGCGCAGCGGTTCGAGCAGCGTGAGGTTTGCTCTGGCGGCCCTCCGGCGGGCGACTGATGAGGTGCGCCTTGCCAGTCTCGGCGCCGACCGATTCGATGAGCGCGACGATCTTGCACAACGAAGCCATGGCGATGCGGACACTAGCCCGGACTAATCGTCGCCACGTTGGGCGTGGCCCTCGACCAGCGCCGAACGTGGCGACGAAATCTGTACGCAAGCCTCGTCCCATTCACACCGTCGGCAACAGCGTGGCCTGATTGCGAGGCCGCGGTTCACGCGTCAGACCGCGATTTGAATAGCCTCCCATCCGGCGTTGTAGTGCCCGCCACTCCAATAGCCGTTGACAATCGTGCGATCCCAGACTTCGACGTAGATCAGGTAACAACAAGGGACGATATTCGGATCGCTCCACGGATCCCACAGGAACGTGGTCGGGACAACATATCCCTGGTCCAGTACGTTGCCGTTGTAAGTCTTCGAAAGCGGGACCGCGGTAGTGCTGACCACCGGAACCGACAGACCGGAATTGCCTCGGGCCGTCACCGCTACCTGGCTCATGTTGGGATCATAGGCCTGGATCGTGACCTGGATGAGCCCATCGCGCTTGCGCACCTTTCCACATTTCAACGGCGGCGCAAGGGTCCCATCCGGATTCAGCAACTGCAGCGTGATGATCGGACGCGGCAGCGGGAACGGCCCCGTGTTGTCGAGCCGGACCACCTGTGGCGAGCTGACGCGGGTGTTCATGGCCGCATCCCGCACGCGGAGGCGCAGATAGTAAACGCCGTCGGGCGCGGAGGTCGACCAAGTGAGCAGCACCTTCTCGCCGGAAGTGAGCCGGCCTCCGTCAGAATCCTGAATCTGGTTGATCTGGAACCATCCCGGATCACCGCCTCCCGACTGGCTGCGGGTGCGAAAATACTCGAAGGTCCCCAGAAGCGCTGGTGGAGGCGGGTCTGGCGGGACGGATGGCGGTGGCTGGCTCTGGAGACCGGTGCCAGGATCGATCGAGTCGTACCCCCATTGCGGCGCTACCAGGACGGGACTGTAAGGGCCGCCCGGCGCCGTAGCGACCTCCACCCGGTATTCGGTCGCCGCCGGGAAATTGAAGATGCCCCATAGTTCCACGGCTCCCCCGAAAGGGTGGTCGCCCACTCCGGCAGCGGGGGTGTCGACGGGGACTGCACCGGTGTGCAAGGCGTCCGGTCCGTGCCCGTAACCCGACGCGTCGATCTGGGCAATGGGAACATTTGCCACCCTCGTGATCAGCGGATCAGGCGGACAGACCTTGCGGCACTGCTCGCCGCAACATTCCAGGCACAAGATGACACACAACTGATAGCAGTACGGCTGTAGCTTGTGCTTCTGAATTTCCTGGTTCCATGCGTCGACCTTGCCGCTTCGCAATATCTCGCACAACCTTCTGATGAACGCCGAATCCTTCAGCAACGGTCCGACTGCCTTCGTGAATGCCAGGATTTCCTCCGCATTTACCTCACTGGTGGCAATTTTCGGGCAGAACTTCCGGCACACCCCGGCACAACGCTTCCGGCAGAAGAAGCGGCACACCCAGCGGCACTGATCGCTGATGCCGACTTGGCTGAGCGCCGCGCCGAACGCCGCCGCGTCGCCGGCGACAAACGCCTCATAGGCTTGACGGAACGCTTTGGGATCGGCCGCGAGCTTCTCGATGGCCGCGGCTGTCTGTTGTATCTCATACTGTTGCAGGTCTTGGTTTTCGTGGGCCATGACTTTTCCTTCTCTGTGGCTGGAGATGCGATCAAGCGATGCCCGAGCCCGGGAGCGAACGGTGGTAGGGGCGCCGCTTTAAATCTCTTCGACATACACCCCTACGTGGCTCAGTAACAATGGCATCGCGTGTGCTCGTTCTCGAGATTGCCCTGAAGCCGTACGATGACCGGTGGTGGTTGGACGGCGCTACCGTTTGGGACGCGGACGCTCGCGCAGGGCGACGCCATCAGGCTGGTTCGCCTCGACTGACTCGTAGACCTGCGAGCCATCGGTGAGCGTCGCGCAGGCGATCCTCTCTTGTGCAACCAGTGCGTCCAGTGCACTCTGCACAGCGGCGAGCGATTGCGATTTCTTGTTCGGCGTACCCGCGCTACCGATCCAGTAGCGCGCGATACCGCGCACTGTGTCGGCGGCGTACGGGTGATCCGCGAGATACCGCAGAATCGCCGCTTGCAGCTTTGCAACCTGTTCGCCATTCCGCACCTCGCGCACGTGCACCGCTCCGCTGTAGGACAGCCGGTTGCTGCGGGGGCTATAACGAGTGCAAAAGCCGCGCCAACGTCGTGCGTTCACGTAACGCCATGAATTGACGATGCTTCGACGACGAGCAGCGTGTGTCACCGGGGCGGCAATGACCCGCGCGCGAGCACGCGCGATTGGGCAAACGGTGATGGCAACAGGACAAAACGCCGCGGGTCGAAAACGACCCCCGCCTGGTCATCGACGACCCGGGCGGAAATGGGGCCGCCCCGCAAAAGAACGAGGGATTACGGGCGGTACGGCGGCCTTTCTAGTCGGTGCTTCGTGAGCTACTTGCCCAACGAGCGCCGCTCCTTGCCTGCGAGTCTCGCCGCGTCGGTCACATTGCCCCGGGCCTGTTGCAACAGGTGCGTGAGGTAGTCCTGCTCGAATGCCTCGATGGCACGGGCCTTGGCGTGACGGAAGCTTGCCCCGGCAGGTGGCTGGCCATCGCGAGACCGGCGCCATGACTCGCCGATGGCTGGCTCCGCCCTCAACAATTCCTGCAGGCCGATCATCTTGCTGTCCGCAAACGTGTAGACGCGCAGCACCACGTTCCCGAGTTCGCGCACGTTTCCCGGCCACGCATACGCTGACAACGCTCGCAGCGCGTCATCATCCCAGCGACGGGGCGGCCCCCGCATCCGTCGGGCTGTGACGGCAAGGAAATGCTCCGCCAGCAACGGCACATCACCATCACGCTCGCGGAGCGGCGGCAAGTGGACGTACAGCGCATCGAGGCGATACAGCAGGTCGCTCCAAAAGCCGCCATCGAGCACCAACGTTACAAGATGGCAATTGGTGGCCGCAATGATGCGCGCACCCGAAGTCCGTACCGCGCCTCCGATTGGGCGATATTCGCTGTCCTGGCGGAAACGCAACAAGGTGACCTGCGGCTTGTGGGAAAGACTGTCGACCTCGTCCAGGAACAGTGTGCCGCCACGGGCAAGGTCGACCAAACCCACCTGCGCCTGTCTGGCGCCGGTGAACGCGCCCTCGGAGTGACCGAACAATTCGTTCTCGATCAGGCTGTCCTGCATCGCGCCGCAGTTGACGGGCACGAATGGCCGGTCGCAGCGCGAACTCGAGTAGTGGATTTCCCGCGCCGCGAGTTCCTTGCCGGTGCCGGTCTCACCCTCAATTAGAATCGTTGCATCGCTGCCGGCATAGCGCGACACAGTGCGCACACCGAGCGGAACGCGGGAGATTGACAGAGCATGACCGGCATAACCCGCTCCCGGGTCGGATGGCCGGATCCCCTTATCCAGCACCGATATTCTGCGCAACCTGCGAACTCGTCAGCCGCATCCACGTCTGCATGGCCCGTAACCTCGCCCTTGGACGTGCGCCGTCTGCGGCAGCAGCCGACTGCGATTCCAGTCCGGAGCCCTTGTGCCAAACAAAGGTGTTGGTGAGCAGCAGGACCACCGCAACCGCCAACACCGCGATGATCGCGAAATCCAGCCTGCGCGCAGTCGATTGCACGCGCACCGGATCGGACGGCAATGCGTCCTCGCGCTTCAAGCCCTGCGCGGTAAATTCGAAAATCCAGGCGAACGCCAGCCAGAACGGAAATGCGATCGCAGCGGCGATGACGAACCCCCTGGTGATCCACCCTGGTGCGTCGAATAGAGGCGCGAGCTGCGCAATGCCCTGGGCCAACGCCCATACCGCGCCGATGTAGAGCACGCCGGCACGCCGTACGTTGCGTCGCTTGAGTTCGGCGAGAAAGAAGGATGGCTTGGCGTTCACGTCCCCGCACTCGCGTCAGTCAAGGTCAGCGAGGCGCTCTTCCAGAATGAGGTCCGCCGCAATGATGCTGCAGCCGGACTCTGCTGCGGTGCATCGCGCAGCAGTGGCGTGAGCGCGAACGACACCGGGTCCGAAGGCCGCTGCACCGGCTTGCGTCGACTCAGATGCAGGAAATCTGTCATCGCCGCCCCCTCCGCAGCAGTGGAGCCGGGCGTGAGCATGCCGGCGCATACAGCTCAACGCTGTGTGCAGCTTGTGCGCCTCGCCGATCGCCGTCGCGTGTTTCGCCCGCTCGGGCTCGACCTTGCACGCAAGCTCGATCTGCTGCTGGGAGGCAGCGCTCCTCCCCCGCTAAGATTCCGGTCTGCACTGTGGCCGATTTCGCGAGCGACCGGCAGATCACGCCGTGGCTGAAACTGCTGGCCGGCGCCGGCAATCTCACCGACCGCAAGTATTACATCCGCGTCTGGCACACTGGCCTGGAACCCGCGTACGGCCGAACGTGGTATGCGGAGTTCGAGTTGAAGACGTGATTGCTGTCCGTGACGTCGAGGATCAAACTCCGGGTCGCGGAACGCGCAGCAGCCCCTTCGTTGAAGCAGGAGTGCCCGATGAACCGATTCGTGATCGCCCTTTGCATCGTCCTGGTGCCCGTTGGCGCGTTGGCGGCATCAGGCGGCGGCTGGAAAGTCGTGCAACGCGTGCCGCTCGGCGGGTCGGGTTTCTGGGATTACCTCTCGCTCGACCAAACCACGCAACGCTTGTACGTCAGCCATTCCGATCGCGTGATCGTGCTGGATGTGCGCGACAACAAGCGCGTCGGCGAGATCGATGGCCTTTCCGGCGTGCATGGCGCCGTGGTGGCCGACGATCTGCATCGCGGATTCATCAGCAACGGGCATGCGAACACCGTGACGGTATTCGACCCCGCGACGCTGAAGGTCGAGCAAACCGTTGCGGTCGGCGGCAAGGACCCGGACGGCATCGTGTATGACCCGTACTCGAAGCGCGTGCTCACGTTCAACGGCGACAGCAGCGACGCCAGCGTCATCGACGCGGCGAGCGGCAAGCTGCTGGGACGCATCGCACTGCCGGGCCGGCCGGAATTCCCGGTCAGCGACGGCCACGGATACGTGTTCGCCAACATCACCGACAAGGGCGAGCTTGCCGTGATCGATCCGGTCAACATGAAGGTCACCGCCACGTGGCCGCTGAAGGATTGCCGCCATCCTTCGGGCCTCGCCATCGACACCGCGCACCATCGCCTGTTCTCGGTGTGCCAGAACAACATCATGGCCGTCACCGATTCCGAAAACGGCAAGCCCATCGCCAGTGTCCCCATCGGCGAAGGCCCCGATGCCGCGCGTTACGACGCGAAGCGCGGCCTGGTGTTCAGCTCCAACGGCCGCAGCGGCACCTTGACCGTCGTGCGCGAGCAAACGCCCGACCGTTACCAAGTAATCGCGAATGTTCCCACGCAGAAGAGCGCGCGCACGATGGCGCTCGACGAAGCCACCGGCCGCGTGTACTTGTCCGCTGCAGAACTCGGACCGCGGCCTGCGCCCACCAGCGCCGAGCCGCATCCGCGTCCGCCGATAAAACCCGGAAGCTTCGGGATTCTTGTGGTCGCCGCTACCAACGCAAAATGAAACCTGCGCGGCGAGTTTCCGGCGTCGAGACAACTTGAGCTGCGGCTGTGCAGAATCAAGCTTGAAGGATGCCGAGCGCAATGACACGGAAGCGCAAGATCGATGGCGGCGACGCGCCACGCTCGTACGACTGCGCCGTCATTGGTGCAGGCCCTGCCGGCTTGACCGGCGCGCTTTATCTCGCGCGTTTCCGCCGCTCGGTGGTCGTGTTCGATGGCGGTCCGAGCCGGGCGCACTGGATACCCGAGAGCCACAACTGTCCGGGGTTCCCGGGCGGTATCTCCGGAGACCGGCTGCTGGAGCGGCTGCGCGCGCAGTTGTCGGGCTACGGTGCGCGCATGCGCGCGGCCCGGATCAAAAGCCTGGCGAGGCACGAGGATGGATTCCTGCTTGTCGACGACGGCGGACACGCGATCGCCGCGCGCAAGGTGCTGCTTGCAACCGGCATTCTTGATGTACTCCCCGACCTCGACTGGGTCGAGGCGGCGATCGGGGCGCGGGCGCTGCGGCTGTGCCCCGTGTGCGACGGCTACGAGGCCGGCGACCAGCGAATTGCCGTGTATGGGTCCGGCGAGCTGGCGTTGAACCACGCGGAGTTCCTGCGTACGTTTTCAGCGGACGTCGCGCTTGTCTGTTCGGACGGGCAGCCACCCGATGACGCACAGTTCCGCCGAGCGGCAACCCTGGGCGTGCGCATGATCCCGCAGGCTGGGGACCTTCGCTTCGACGGGCAGCGATGTTCCTTTGGGATGGCAGACGGAACGCGTGAGGCGTTCGACAGCGTCTACGTGTTCCTGGGGGGTACCGCCCAGTCGACCTTGGCCGAGGCCATCGGCGCGGAATCGGACGAGAATGGCGCACTCCGCGTGGGCCGCGACCAGATGACCACGGTCGATGGGCTCTACGCCGCCGGCGACGTCGTCAGCGCGCTGCA
>JBOHYO010000228.1:0-3688 GCA_050737935.1 Rhodanobacteraceae bacterium | reverse complement strand
CGTTGTCCGGAGCCACGGCGCCCGGCGCCAGCGCGATCTGCGCGCGCAACGCGGCCACATCGGTAACGCGCCATCGGCGATCCTGCGGAGACTGCCAAACGTTCGGGCTGGAGCGCTTCACGGTGTGCTCGAGAAACGAGAGCGCCGACGGGTCGACGCGCATCTTCGGGTCCTGTTCCAGCGCAACCGCCGCGCGAGAGCCGCGTCGGCCGTTGTTGAAGCGCAATTCCGCGACGTCGAGTTCGGCGGGCGCGACGCGGCCCGCGTGCAGCCGCCCCGCTTGACTGGCCACGTTGAGGCGATACGGATCCAGCGCGGGCGAATTGGAGAGCACCGCAAGCAGCACGGCCACTCCGGCGAGAGCGACATTGACCCGCGGCAGCCAGCCGAGCCAGGCGCCCTTGTGGTGCACCGCCGCTGCGGCATACCCGATCGCGTGGCAGGCCAGCACCACCGCCACCAGCACCGCCCAGAAGCGCTGGTCGGTCCAGCCGTACTGGCCGATGCGCAGCGCCAGCGCGTATCCGGCCAGCGCGGCGTAGACCGGCGACAGCATTAGTGCCGCGTCGATCAGCCAGCGCAGCGCGCGCGGGTACGGCTTCGTGTCGACGCCGTCCTGCCACACCGCGTTCACGAACGCGACCAGCAGCAGCAACAATCCGAGCAACAGGGCCGCCGCCGAGCGCGTCGCCCACAATGGCGAGAGGCCGGTGAACGGCAGGCTGGCGAGAAACATCAACGCAATCAACGCCAGCAGCGGCAGCAATCCCCGGCATACCGCGAACAGGATTTGCCGGGCGACCCGCAAGGGATGGTGCTGGGTGCGGCCGATCAGGATGCCCAGGCCCGCGAACAGTCCGGTGGCCAGGAACACGAACGGCTTTTCGTCGAAGAACAAGTCCTTGAAGAAACGGATGTGTACCAGCGCGAACAGTTCCGCCCACAACGTCAGCACCAGCCAGCACAAACCCGTGAACAGCAACGCGACGGCGAGAGTCAATCCGTTTTGCCATGCATGGTCGAACAGGTCGGCGTAGGACGCGCGCCAGCGGCCCTGCTCCTGCCGGCATTGCAGGAAGGGAAGCGCGACGAACAGTGCGCCGCCCAGCGTGATGCCGAACGGCAGCAACACCGAAGCCGCGTTGATGCCGGGTGCGCCGGTGACGCTCCATGCCGCCCAGCTCGCCAACAGCGCGTAGACAATCGCGACACCAGCCGCGTGTTGCCAGAAGCGCCGGTCGTCCAGCCGCCGCACCGACAGCGTCATCATCGTGGGCACGGCGAGGATCAGCGTGTACCAGTACACCTGGGTCCCGCGCGAAGAGAGCCACTCCCAAAAATGCTCCTGCGCGGACCATGCCGCGTACAGCAGCAAGGCCTGGACCATCGCCACCAGCACGATGAAGGCGCGGGTCTGGCGCGGAAGCGGCAAGCCGTCGTCGTTGTGCATGGGCGGTGCTTCCCCGGTTCGCGGCGCCAGTATTGCAGAACTGCACCTGCAGGCGATGGCCCGCGCGGGGTACCATCGTCGTTTGGCCGCACGCCGGCGCCACAATCACGAACCCCTAGGAGAACAGCATGCAACTTGGAATGATCGGCCTCGGCAAGATGGGGAATTTCATGGCCCAGCGCCTGATGCGTGGCGGCCACACCGTGATCGGCTACGACCCCAGCGACAAGGCGCGCGGGGCAATGGTCGATGCCGGCGGCAAGGCAGTCGATTCGCTCGACGGGCTCATCCAGGCGCTGAAACCGCCGCGCGCGATCTGGGTGATGGTGCCGGCCGGAAAGGTCGTGGATGAAACCGTCGCGGCGCTCGCGCCGGCGCTCGCCGAGGGCGATGTCGTGATCGATGGCGGCAATTCCAATTACAAGGACGACCAGCGGCATGCCACGCAACTCGGGGAACGCGGCATCCATTTCGTCGATTGCGGCACCAGCGGCGGCGTCTGGGGGCTCGACGAGGGCTACAGCATGATGGTCGGCGGCGACGCCCAGGTGGTCGAGCGTTTGCGACCCATATTCGAAGCCCTCGCGCCCGGCAAGGACAAGGGCTGGGGCCACGTCGGCCCGGTGGGCTCGGGTCATTTCGTCAAGATGGTCCACAACGGCATCGAATACGGCTTGATGCAGGCGTACGCCGAAGGCTTCTCGATCCTGAAGCACAAGCAGGAATTCGAACTGGACCTGGAACAGGTCGCCGAGATCTGGCGCTACGGCTCGGTGGTGCGTTCGTGGTTGCTCGACCTGACCGCCGATGCGTTGAAGAAGGATCCGGAAATGAAGGGCATCGCGCCGTACGTCGTCGACTCCGGCGAGGGCCGCTGGACCGTCGCCGAGGCCATCGACCTCGACGTCCCCGCGCCGATCATCACCGCGTCGCTGATCGAGCGCCTGCGCTCGCGCGATACCGACTCCTTCTCGGACAAACTGCTGTCGGCGATGCGCAACCAGTTCGGCGGCCATGCCATGAGGAAGGAATGATCTCGGTTCCGCCTGCCCTCCCCGCGCAGGTCGTCCGCTGGCACGAATTCGCCGGCGAAGCCTCGCTGCTCGCCGACGCGCAATCCCGGATCCTTGCAGCAGCCCGCGACGCGATCGCGCGGGACGGATCGTTCGACATCGTGCTCGCCGGCGGCACCACCCCGCGCAAGCTCTACCGCGCGCTGCGCCACGCCGATGCGGAGTGGGTGCAGTGGCATGTCTGGTTCGGCGACGAACGCTGCGCGCCGCACGACGATCCGGAGCGCAACAGCCGGATGGCGCGCGACGAATGGCTCGATCATGTCGCGCTCCCTGCAGCCAACCTGCACGTGATTCCCGCCGACCGCGGCGCGCGCGAGGCCGCCACGCTGTACGCGCGCGAAATGCGCACCGTCGATGCGTTCGACCTCGTGCTGCTGGGCCTCGGCGAAGACGGCCATACCGCGAGCCTGTTTCCCGGTCACGACTGGGGCATGCACGATGATTCGCCCAGCGTGATCGCGGTGTTCGACGCGCCCAAACCGCCGCCGGAACGCGTGTCGCTGAGCACACACCGCCTGTCGAACGCGCGCGCCGTGCTGTTCCTGGTGGAAGGCGCCGGCAAGCGCGATGCGGTTGCCGAGTGGAAACGCGGCGACGCCATCCCGGCAGCCTCGATCATCCCCGAAGCCGGCGTGGACGTGCTGCTGGACGCCGCAGCCTCCGGCACGGCGTAGCCGGGCGGAGCCATGAGGGTTGTCGCTGAGCGCAGTGCTCGTCGCTGAGCGCAGTGCTCTTGTAGGTTGGCGCTGAGCGCAGCGAAGCCCAACGAGTCTTGACGGCTGTTGGGCTTCTCCCGGAACAAGTCCGGGATCAACCCAACCTACCCAAAGCAGGCTGCACGGAGTGCTCTTGCAGGTTGGCGCCGAGCGCAGCGAAGCCCAACGAGTCACGGTTCATGTTGCCCGTCGCCGTTTCGATGGCTGTTGGGCTTCTCCCGGAACCAGCCCGGGATCAATCCAACCTACCGAAACCGCAAGGCAGCGGGAACCGTGCTCTTGTAGGTTGGCGCTGAGCGCAGCGAAGCCCAACGAGTCACCGTTCACGTCGCTCGTCGCCGCTTCGATGGTTGTTGGGCTTCTCCCGGAACACGTCCGGGATCAACCCAACCTACCCAAAGCAGGCTGCACGGAGTGCTCTTGCAGGTTGGCGCCGAGCGCAGCGA
>JBOHYO010000227.1:0-3169 GCA_050737935.1 Rhodanobacteraceae bacterium | reverse complement strand
CGTGCGGCGGTCGAGGAAGGCGTGGTCGCCGGCGGCGGCGTGGCGCTGGTGCGCGCGCTGGCTGCCATCAAGGGCCTCAAGAGCGACAACGAGGACCAGGAACACGGCATCGTGATCGCCAAGCGCGCGATGGAAGCGCCGCTGCGCGAGATCGTCGCCAACGCCGGCGAAGAGCCGTCGGTGGTGTTGAACAAGGTCGTCGACGGCAAGGGCAACTACGGCTACAACGCCGCCACCGGCGCATACGGCGACATGGTCGAGATGGGCATCCTCGATCCGACCAAGGTCACCCGTTTGGCGCTGCAGAACGCGGCGTCGATCGCCGGCCTCATGATCACGACCGAAGCCATGATTGGCGAAGCGCCCAAGAAAGAAGAGCACAACCACGGCGGCGGCGGTGGTGGCATGGGCGGCATGGGTGGCATGGGCGGTATGGACTTTTGATCGGTCATTCATGACCGATCAACCCGGGTTCCGCGGCTGAGCCGCTCCACCCGGGCTACGTGGTGGCACGAACCATCCTTGGGTCGCGCCGCTTCGGACAAGCCGTCCAAAGCTTCAAAGCAAAGCCCCGCGAGCAATCGCGGGGCTTTTTTCGTGCCGTCATCCCGGCGCAGGCCGGGATCCAGTTTCATTGCGCAACTGCCTCACGCCGCTATCCTCGCGCGATGATCGCGACCCTGAGAACCTCCGCACGCGTGATCTTCACGCCGGTGCATTTGAAGCGCATGCTGCTGATCGCGTTCGTGGTCGGGAGTTGGCTGAACCTGTTCAACCACGGCGACGCCTTGTTGCGCGGTGCATTCGGCGCTCATCTGGCGATCAAGCTGGCATTGAATTACCTGACGCCCTTTATCGTATCCAACTTCGGCCTGCTCGCCCATCGACGGCATTGAAGTGAACGGTGTCGTCAAAAGCGCGGTACGCGAGGGACCTGTCGGGGTGTGGCAGCATTCCCGACTCAGCCGTTCGGCCCCAGGTCCAGTACAGGCCGAGATATCCGACGGTGTGCCGCGCACCGGCGATGCTGCCGCCGGCGGAAAACAGCAGGCTGAAATGCTGTGAGAAGTTGAGGTAGCCGCCCGCGTTCAGCACCGTATAACCGGATTGATCGGCGGCCAGCGCGTTCTGGCGGAACAGTTCCACGCCCAGCGTCCAGCGCCGATTGAAGGTGTATTGCGCCAGCGCGCCGCCGAAGCTCGCGTCATGCATGCCGGGCGCGGGATTGATGATGAAGCCACCGCCGCCATCGAAGGTCCACGCGCCGACGCTTTTCTGTACCCATAGCGGTAGCCGGTACCACGTGCGGCCGTTGCCGAGCCCCCGTCGCGCGCTGCCCGTCGCCAGTTCGACCACCGGGAAGACTCCGAGCTGCAAGGCGCCTTCATCGACATTTACGAATCGGTACTTGATGCCCAGTTCGACGTCGCCGATGCCCGTCGCGGTGGCGCCGTGCGCCGGCACGTTCCACGCGTAGGGCAGCACGAGGTGGAATTGGATGTTCGGCGCGATTCCGCGGTTGTATTCGATTGCAGGGCCGGTGATCGCGCTGGTCCCGTCGGCGTGATCGAGCGTGCCGAACACGTAGAACTCGTTGTGCCGGAATTCCACCGGCTGGGGATCGTCGGTGAGAAACGGCGGGCCGGCGAGGCATGACGCGACTCCGGCGAGCAGGATGCAGATCGCCAGCACGCCGCAGCCGAACAACCTTCGCATGACGTCTCCCGCACGAAACCTCACCCGACACGATAACGCGATCCGCCAAGGGTGCGCAGGCCGCGACCAATGGCCCATTGCTGCGCGCCCGGGCATGGCTACACTCGCCCGCATCGACCTTGAGGGGAATCCCGATGCGCGCGATCCATCTTGCTGCCGTGGTGCTGCTCGCGGCGCTGGCGTTTCCGCTAGAAGCCGCGGTCGATGCGACACCGGCGCCTGCGCCGCGCCCGAGTTTCGCGCAGCCGGCGATTTCGCCGGACGGCAGCCGCATCGCGTTCGTCTCGGCCGGCGCGATCTGGGAAGTCCCCGCGACGGGCGGCGCGGCGCACTTGATGGTCGCCGACAAGGGTGCGGATTCCCGGCCGCTGTTTTCGCCGGCCGGGGACAAGCTCGCGTTCGTGTCCGATGCGACCGGCGACGGCGATGTCAACGTGCTGGATATCGCGACCGGCACCCTGACGCGCCTGACCCATGCCGACGGCCGCGATGAGCCCAGCGGCTGGTCGCATGACGGCCAGTGGATCTACTTCAGTTCCGCACGCGACAACGTGGGCGGTTTCAACGCGGTGTACCGCGTGCGCACGTCGGGCGGCACGCCGATGCCGGTTTCGCTGGAGGCGTACCGCAACGAGGAGCAGGGCGTGCCCTCGCCTGACAACAAAACCATTGCGCTGGTCGGTGGCGGCATGGGCGCGTTCCAGTGGTGGCGGCACGGCAGCGCGCACATCGACCACGGTGCGATCTGGCTGCTTGCAAACGATGGCTCGCATGCCTATTCGCGGCTGACGCCCGACGATGCGCGTGCCGACTGGCCGATGTGGGCGCCGGACAATCAGTCGCTCTACTACATGAGCGATCGTTCCGGCGCGGAAAATCTCTGGCACGTGCAACGCAATGGCAGTGAAGCGGCGCTGACCCATTTCAAGGACGGCCGCGTGCTGTGGCCGACGATGTCCGACGACGGCAAGACCGTCGCGTTCGAGCGCGACTTCGGGATCTGGACCGCCGATACCGCGACCGGCAAGGCGCAACCGGTTGCCATCACGCTGGCCGGCGCGGTTGTGGGTCCGGAGAGCCAGCACAAGGTCCTGCACGATGATTTCAGCGACCTTGCGCTGTCGCCCGACGGCAAGAAGGCGGCTTTCATCGCGGCGGGCGATGTGTATGCGGCCGATGCGAAGAAAGGCGGCCACGCGGCGCGCATCACGGGCAGCGAACCGGGGGTCGCCTACGGCATCGCATGGGCACCCGACAACCATCGCATCGCGTACGGCGCATTCCGCGGCGGCAGTCGGCATCTCTACCTCTACGACTTCGACTCGGGCAAGGAAACGCAGTTGACCACCGGCGACGGCGAAGATGCCTCGCCCGCTTTCTCGCCCGATGGCAAGACCCTGGCGTTCCTGCGCGACGGTCGCGAACTGGAACTGCTGGACGTATCGGGCCGCCG